>DBAW01000089.1:6581-8058 GCA_002291855.1 Sphingomonas sp. UBA1000 | reverse complement strand
CGATGCAGACGCAGAACTCGCCGTTCTTCTTGACGAACTCGCGCGTGCCGTCGAGCGGATCGATGATCCACACCCGCGCCTTGCCCAGCCGATCAAGGCTGTCGGTCGTTTCTTCCGACAGCACCGCGTCGGCGGGCCGCGCCTCGGCGAGCGCATGCATCAGCAGCACATTGACTGCCTGATCGCCGGCATCGCCCAGCGCCCGGCCGGTCACCAGCCCGGTATCGCGCAGCGTCAGCGCCAGCCGCCCGGCGGCATCGGCCAGCCGCGCGGCCAGCTCGCCATCGGTCATTGCTCGACCGGGCCGGTGCTGGTCGCATCGGGGATGCGCTGGCGCAGCCGGGCAAACTCCACCACCTGCTTGCCGACCAGATCGAGCTGCCCGGCCGCAGCCTCGTCATGGCAGACGCCGTCGCGGAACATGCCCGACACGCTGCGAATGCCCGCGCCCAAAGGCGTCGGCCAGCCGCGCAGCGCATGGACGATGGCGCGCAGCGTGGCGAGCGTCGATCCGGTCGCCTGCCAGCCATAAGCGGTGGCGATCAGCCCGACGGGCAGCCCGTCCAGATAGACGCGCGCATCGCGCGACGTTTCCTCGATATAATCGATCGCATTCTTGACGAGGCCCGAAATCGACCCGTGATAGCCGGGGCTGGCCAGGATCAGGCCATGCGCGCCGCGCACCGCCTCCACCAGCCTCAGCCCCTCGGCCGACTGGTCCAGCACGCCGGGCGCATAATGCGGCAGCGCGGCCAGTGTCGGGCCGTCGAACAGCGTCACCGTCGCACCTTCGGCGGCCGCTGCCGCAAGCGCGAGGCGCAGCGCCTGTTCGGTCGACGACCCCGGCTGGGTGGTGCCCCCGATCCCGACAATCGACAATTCCCGGTTCACCCGCACCCTCCCGCTTGCATCGCGGGGCCAGCCCCCGCACAGACTCGTGGATGACCCAAAAGCATATCCGCCCCCGCCGGTCGATGCTCTATGTGCCCGGCGACAAGCCCCGCGCGCTCGAAAAGGCGCGGACCCTGCCGGTCGATGGCGTGATCTTCGACCTCGAAGACTCGGTCGCGCCCGAAGCGAAGGACGCGGCGCGCGCCGGCATCGCCGCCGCACTCGCCGCCGACTGGGGCGGGCGTGAGCTGATCCTGCGCGTCAGCGCCGCCGATTGCGCGGCCGATTTCGATCTGGCCGGGCGGCTGGCGCTGGACGGCGTGCTGCTGCCCAAGGTTGAACATGCCGACACGGTTGCGGCGGCGGCCGCCCGGACGCGCCACCCGCTCTGGTGCATGATCGAAACGCCGCTGGGCGTGCTGCGGGCGGCGGAGATTGCCGGGGCAAGCGACCGGCTGGCCGGGTTCGTTGTCGGCAGCAACGATCTGGTCAAGGATCTGCGCGCCCGCCATGTGCCCGACCGGACGCCGATCCTGACCGCGCTGTCGCTGATCCTGCTCGCCGCGCGCGCGCACGGCCTTGCCGC
>DBAW01000089.1:0-6182 GCA_002291855.1 Sphingomonas sp. UBA1000 | reverse complement strand
CAGGGCCGCGACCTGGGGTTTGACGGCAAGACGCTTGTCCATCCCGCCGGAATCGCCATTGCCAACCGGGTGTTCGGCCCGGATGCGGACGAGGTCGCGCAGGCCCGGCGGATCATCGCCGCCTGGGCCGAGGCGCGCGCCGCCGGCAAGGGCGTCGCGCGGATCGACGGCCAGATGGTCGAACAATTGCATGTCGACCAGGCCGAGGCGCTGGTCGCGCTGGCCGAGGCGGTCGCCGCCGCCGCCGCCGGGTAAGCGCGGCCTTTAACAGGCCGGCGTCAGCGGACCGGAATCAGCAGCTCGGAATCACCCTTCGGCCTCGACCCGGACGAGCAGCGTCCCCTCGCTCACCTGCGCCCCCGCCTCGGCGCGCAGTTCGGCGACATGGCCATCGAACGGGGCGGTCAGCGTATGCTCCATCTTCATCGCCTCGAGCGTGACGAGCTTGTCCCCCTTGGCGACGCGCGCGCCTTCGGCCACGTCGACGGCGATGATGCGGCCCGGCATCGGTGACAGGATCGCCCCGTCGCCACCGCCGCCGCCCGCGCCGCCCGCCGCGCGCCAGGGCGCGACCGCCCAGCTCTGCCCGGCCTCGCTCAGCACCAGCACCTCGCGATCGGGTCCGGCGGCATCAAGCGGGCCGGAGCCGCCCGGTGCGCCCTCGGCCTCGACCAGCTGGAGCGCGCCATCGACCGACAGGGCGACCCGCCGCTCCGGCGCGCGGTTGAGCCGGAAGCCCGCAAGCGGCCGGGCCGAAAACATCGCCGCCGCCTCGGCCAGCGCGTCGCCCGAGGGCAGCGCATCAAGCATCAGCGCCTCGCCCGCGCGCGCGATCAGCCCGGTGTCGAGCGTCCCGGCGACGAAATCGGGATGGGCGAGCGCCTTGACCAGAAACCCGGCATTGGCGCGGACCGGCCAGACCACGGTGTCGGTCAGCGCCTCGGCCAGCGCGACGCGCGCCGCCTCGCGGTCCTCGCCCCAGGCGATCAGCTTGGCGATCATCGGATCGTAAAAGGGCGTGACCTCGCCGCCTTCCTCGACGCCGGTGTCGATGCGGACATCGTCGCCCAGCTCGAACGCCTCCAGCCGGCCGATCGACGGCAGGAACCCCTTGGCCGGATCCTCGGCATAAAGCCGCGCTTCCATCGCCCAGCCATTGATCGACAGCTCGTCCTGCCCAAGCGGCAAAGGCTCGCCCGCCGCGACACGCAGCTGCCATTCGACCAGATCGACGCCGGTAATCTCCTCGGTCACCGGATGCTCGACCTGAAGCCTGGTGTTCATTTCCATGAACCAGATGCGGTCGGCGCGCAGCCCTTCGGAGGCGTCGGCGATGAACTCGATCGTCCCGGCGCCCTCATAATCGACCGCGCGGGCGGCGCGGACGGCGGCGGCGCACACGGCCTCGCGCGTGGCCGCGTCCATGCCCGGCGCGGGCGCTTCCTCGATGACCTTCTGGTGGCGGCGCTGCAGCGAACAGTCGCGCTCGAACAGATGGACGACGCCGCCATGGCTGTCGCCGAACACCTGCACCTCGATATGCCGGGGGGCGAGGATGTATTTCTCGATCAGCACCCGGTCGTCGCCAAAGCTTGCCGCCGCCTCGCGCTTGCAGCTGGCCAGCGCGTCGGCAAACTCGGCCGCGCTGTCGACGCGGCGCATCCCCTTGCCGCCGCCGCCGGCCACCGCCTTGATCAGCACCGGCCAACCGATCGCCGCCGCCTCCGCCGCCAGCCGGTCGGGCGACTGGTCCTCGCCCAGATAGCCGGGGGTGACGGGCACGCCGGCTTCGGCCATCAGCTTTTTCGCCGCATCCTTCAGCCCCATGGCGCGGATCGCGTGCGGCTTCGGCCCCACCCAGATCAGCCCGGCATCGATCACCGCCTGCGCGAAATCGGCATTTTCCGACAGAAAGCCATAGCCCGGATGGATGGCGGCCGCGCCGGTCGCGCGCGCGGCGGCGATGATCCGGTCGCCCAGCAAATAGCTCTCGCGCGCGGGCGACGGGCCGATATGCACGGCCTCATCGGCCTCGCGCACATGCAGCGCCCCGGCATCGGCGTCCGAATAGACGGCGATGGTGCGCACGCCCAGCTGCCGCGCGGTGCGGATGATGCGGCAGGCAATCTCGCCGCGATTGGCGATCAGAAGCGAAGGGATCATCTCGTCGGTCCTCAGAGCATGTCCGGTGCCGGGCGTCATCGCCCGGCGGCCCGCAACATGCGGCAACTCAAAAACCCGGGCAGGTCACATGCGGAACACGCCGAAGCGCGGCGTGTCGTCGACCGGCGCATTCAGGCTGGCGGCAAGTGCCAGCCCCAGCACGTCGCGCGTCTGGGCCGGGTCGATCACCCCATCGTCCCACAGCCGCGCGGTGGCGTAATAGGGATTGCCCTCATCCTCATATTTCTGGCGGATCGGGGCCTTGAACGCCTCGGCCTCCTCGGGCGTCCAGCGTTCGGCATCGCGGTGGACGGTCGCCAGCACGCTTGCCGCCTGTTCGCCGCCCATCACGCTGATCCGCGCATTGGGCCAGCTGAACAGGAAACGCGGCGAATAGGCGCGGCCGCACATGCCGTAATTGCCCGCCCCGAAGCTGCCGCCGATCAGCACGGTCAACTTGGGCACGTTCGCCGTGGCAACGGCGGTGACGAGCTTTGCGCCATGTTTGGCAATGCCTTCGGCCTCATATTTGCCGCCGACCATGAAGCCGGAAATGTTCTGCAGGAACAGCAGCGGCACCCGGCGCTGGCATGCCAGTTCGATGAAATGCGCGCCCTTGACCGCGCTTTCGGAGAACAGGATCCCGTTATTGGCGAGGATCGCCACCGGCATCCCCCAGATATGCGCGAACCCGCACACCAAAGTGGTGCCGTAAAGCGGCTTGAAGGCGTGAAACTCGGACCCGTCGACGATGCGGGCGATCACCTCATGCACGTCATAGGGCGCGCGCACATCTTCGGGGATGACGCCGTAAAGCCCGGCCGGATCATGCACCGGCGGGCGCGGCGCGCGGCGATTGACCGCCGCCCCGGCGGGCGGCGGCAGCGTCGCCACGATGTCGCGCACGATGGTGAGCGCATGATCGTCATTTTCCGCGACATGATCGACCACGCCCGACCGGCGGCCATGCAGGTCGCCGCCGCCCAGATCCTCGGCCGAAATCACCTCGCCGGTCGCCGCCTTGACCAGCGGCGGGCCACCCAGAAAGATCGTGCCCTGATTGCGGACGATCACCGTCTCGTCCGACATGGCGGGAACATAGGCACCGCCCGCCGTGCAGCTGCCCATCACGCAGGCGATCTGGGCAATCCCCTCGGCCGACATATTGGCCTGATTGAAGAAGATGCGGCCGAAATGATCGCGGTCGGGAAACACCTCGGCCTGATGCGGCAGATTGGCCCCGCCCGAATCGACCAGATAGATGCAGGGCAGCCGGTTCTGCCGGGCGATTTCCTGCGCGCGCAGATGCTTTTTGACGGTCAGCGGATAATAGGTGCCGCCTTTGACGGTGGCGTCGTTGCACACGATCATCACCTGCCGGTCGGACACGCGGCCAATGCCCGCGATCAGCCCGGCACCCGGCACATCCTCGCCATAGACGCCATCGGCGGCCAGCTGGCCGATTTCCAGAAATGGCGATCCCGGATCGAGCAGCCGTTCGACCCGTTCGCGCGGCAGCAGCTTGCCGCGCGCGACATGGCGGTCGCGCGCCGGTGCCGGCCCGCCCAGCGCGGCCTCGCCGACGCGCGCGGCCAGCGCCTCAGCCAAAGCGCGGTTGTGCGCCGCCCGCGCCTGCACGGCCGGGCTGTCGGGCTGGATGGCGGTCTGCAGAACGGGCGCGCTCATCGCCGCTTTGCCCCTGCCGTCGCGGGCACGCCGCCCGCAATGCTCAAATTGCCCGCCCGGAAGGGGCCGCCTGCTGCCATCATCACCATCGCCCTGTGTCGTGGCGGCGGGGCCGGACCACGCCCCGCCCCGCCACCTGAAATATCCGCCGCCTGAAGTATCTGCCGCCTGTGGCGCTTCAGGCTGCGCCGATCAGCTCGCGCCCGATCAGCATCCGCCGGATCTCGTTGGTGCCCGCGCCGATATCGAGCAGCTTGGCATCGCGCAGGAAGCGTTCGACCGGCCAGTCGCGCGTATAGCCCGCCCCGCCCAGCGCCTGCACCGCCTCGCCGGCGACGCGGAAGGCGTTTTCGGACGCCAGCAGGATCGCCCCCGCCGCATCGAAGCGCGTCGTGCGCCCGGCATCGCAGGCGCGCGCGACCGCATAGACATAGGCGCGCGCCGAGTTGAGCGCGACATACATGTCGGCAACCTTGGCCTGGATAAGCTGGAACGCGCCGATCGGCTTGCCGAATTGCTGGCGTTCGCGGACATAGGGGATGACCGTGTCGAGACAGGCCTGCATGATGCCCAGCTGGATGCCGGCAAGCACCGCGCGCTCATAATCCAGCCCCGACATCAGCACGCCGACGCCGCCATTTTCCGGGCCCATCACATTTTCCTCGGGCACCTCGCAGTCGGTGAACACCAGCTCTGCGGTCGGCGAGCCGCGCATCCCCATCTTGTCGATCTTCTGCCCGATGCTGAAACCGGGCATGTCCTTTTCGATCAGGAAGGTGGTGATGCCGCGCGACCCGGCTTCGGGCGCGGTCTTGGCATAGACGACCAGCGTGTCGGCATAGGCCGAGTTGGTGATCCAGAATTTGGTGCCGTTGAGCACCCAGCCGCCCTGCACCCGCTCGGCACGGAGCTTCATCGACACGACGTCGGACCCGGCACCCGCCTCGGACATGGCAAGGCTGCCGACATGCTCGCCCGAAATCAGCTTGGGCAGATATTTGGCCTTCTGCTCGGCATTGCCCCAGCGGGCGATCTGGTTGACGCACAGATTGGAATGGGCGCCATAAGACAGGCCGATCGAACCCGAAGCGCGCGCGATTTCCTCACAGGCGATCACATGTTCCAGATAGCCCAGCCCCAGCCCGCCATCGGCCTCGGCCACGGTGATGCCGTGCAGGCCAAGCGCGCCCATCGCCGGCCACAGCTCGTCGCGGGGGAACCAGTCCTCGGCATCGATGCGGGCAGCAAGCGGCGCGATGCGTTCGTCGGCGAACCGGCGCGTCGTCTCACGGATCATCTCGGCATTTTCGCCAAGCGCGAAATCAAACTCGGGCGTTGCGACAGTCATTTATCGTGTTCCTGCTCTCTCCAGCAGCCGCCGTGCCTGTTTCACGTGCGGCGCGTCAACCATCTTGCCGCCGACCTTGAGGACGCCGGCACCGGGATTGGCGGCAAAGGCCTCGATCACCGCCCGCGCATGGGCGATGGCCTCGGCACTCGGGGTAAAGGCGGCGTTGATCACAGCGATCTGGGCGGGATGGATCGCCATCATGCCCTGAAACCCGTCGCGCGCGGCGCGGCCGGCGTAGGCGGCGAGCCCCTCCAGATCGCGGATGTCGGGATAGACGGTCTCGACCGGCGCGACCCCGGCGGCGGCGGCGGCGAACAGGGTCAGCGCGCGCGCAACCTCATAAGGCGGCGTATAGCTGCCATCGGCCTCGCGCGCCGACACCGCGCCGATGGCGGCGGGCAGATCTTCGGCACCCCAGGTGACGCCGGCCAGATCGCCCGCCACCTGTTCATATTCGCCCAGCCGGAACAGCGCGCGCGGCGTTTCGGTCGCGATCGGCAGGATCGGCAGGCCGGGCGCGGCGGCGGCCAGCGCGGCAATGCTCGCCGCCCCTTCGGCCTTGGGCAGCACCAGCCCGTCGGGCCGGGCCGGCAGCACGGCGGCAAGATCGGCCGCATGATCGGCGGTGGCGAGCGGATTGACGCGCACGAACAGGCGCGGCCCGTCCCTGCCCGCACGGCCAAGGAACGCGGCAATCGCCGCCCGCGCTTCCGGCCGGGCATCGGGGGCGACCGAATCCTCAAGGTCGAGGATCAGCGCATCCGCGCCAAGGCCCAGCGCCTTGTCCATCCGCTCCGGCCGGTCGCCCGGTACGAACAGCCAGCTCCTCATGCCGGCCGCCGCCGGACCAGCGCCATCCGCAGGCAGCGGCAGACCAGCTGGTCGCGCTGGTTGAACATCCGGTGCTCGAAGGTCACGATCCCGGCATCGGGGCGCGATCCGCTGGCGCGCAGCTCGGCCACCGCGGTTTCGGCGCGCAGCG
>DBAW01000206.1 GCA_002291855.1 Sphingomonas sp. UBA1000 | reverse complement strand
AGCGGCTGCCCGAGGTCGGCGATCCCGACCGGCCGAAGCTGGTGTTCTTTTTCGACGAGGCGCATCTGCTGTTCAACGAAGCGCCCCCGGCGCTGGTCGAGAAGATCGAGCAGGTGGTGCGGCTGATCCGCTCCAAGGGCGTCGGCGTCTATTTCATCACCCAGAATCCGGTCGACATCCCCGACAGCGTCGCCGGCCAGCTGGGCAACCGCGTCCAGCACGCGCTGCGCGCCTTCACCCCGCGCGACCAGAAGGCGATCCGCGCCGCCGCCGAAACCTTCCGCGCCAATCCCGGCGTCGATGTCGCGACCGCGATCACCGAGCTGAAGGTCGGCGAGGCGCTGGTGTCGCTGCTGCAACCCGATGGCGCGCCCAGCCCGGTCGCGCGCACATTGATCAAGCCGCCCGCGTCGCGCGTCGGCCCGCTGACGCCCGAGGAACGCGCGGCGGTGCGCGCCGCCGATGCGCTTGGCGGGCGTTACGACACCCGCATCGACCGCGAATCGGCCGAGGAATTGCTTGCCGCGCGCGCCGAAGCTGCTGCCGCCCGCGCGGCCCAAACCAGCGCCGCGAGCGACGCGCCGGAGGATGCGCCGGCAGATCAGGGGCGGTCGGGCCAGACCACGCTCGACATTGCGCTGCGTTCGGCCGCCCGCGCCGCATCCTCGTCGCTCGGCCGGCAGGTCGCCAACGAAATCGGCCGCGCGATGTTCGGCGGCGGCGGCCGGCGGCGGCGCAGCGAAGGCGGGCTGGCCGGGCAACTGCTGCGCGGCATGCTCGGCACGCTGCTGAAATGATCGCGGCGGGCGGTGAAGACGGACATGGAGGACGGCGACCGATGACGAGCGCATGGCGGATCGGGGTGGCGCTGGCGGTGACGATTGCCGCCCCGGCGGGGGCAGCGGCGCCGGGCGTCTATGTCGCGCATCAGCCGGAGATCGCCGCACAGCTGGAGCTGGAGGCCGATGGCCGGTTCCGCTTCGCGCTCAGCTATGGCGGGCTGGACGAGGCGGCGCGCGGCAGCTGGCGGGCCGAGGCGGGTGGCGTTGTGCTGACCACCGAGCCGGCGGTGCGCCCGCCGCGCTTTGCCGTGGTCAGCGACACGCCGAGCGCGGACGGCGCGCTGCATGTTTCGCTCAGCGACCCCGATCTGCTGCAGGGCGCGCCGCTGACGCTGGCCATCACCTATGCCGATGCCCCACGGCCGGTGTTCGTGGAGGCGGAAGAAGATGGCCGCGTGCCGCTTGCCCCGGGGCGGACGCCGCTTTCGATCGTGCCCGACCTGCCGGCCTTTCCGGTGCCGCTCGCCGCGCACCGGCTGGCCGGGCCGGCGCGGCGCATCCAGTTCCGGTTCGAGCCCAATGACATGGGCGTCGCCGATTTCCGGGGCGAAAAACTGCCAGTCGATGGCGGCGCGCTCATCCTGACGCGCCATGGCCGGGCGATCCGGCTGGACCGGGACGCGCAGTGACCGCGATCAGGCGCGGTCGCCAACCTCTTCCATCCGCTGCATGAAGCGGGCGATCAGATCGGCGGCCAGCCGCACCGGGCGGCGGGTGTTGACATCGATGCAGCACCAGCTCGACCGCACTTCGGCCAGCACCTCTTCGCCGCGCTTGATCAGCGTTTCGTAGAAGGCGCGCGCGCCCTCAACCTTTTCCAGCACCACCGTCGCGATCACCTGATCGTCGATAAAGGCCGGCTTGCGGTAGGTGATCTCGTGCTTGAGCGCGACCCACAGCTTCGCCGCCACCTCATCGGCCGGGGCGAAGCGCCGCCAATGGCTGACGACCGCATCCTGCACCCAGTTGAGATAGCGGCTGTTGTTCACATGGCCCATGAAATCAATATCGTCGGGCAGGATGCGAATCGGGTGCTCGTGCGGCGCGGCGGTCGTCATGGCAGGCAGCTTACACCATTGTCATTAACGGGTCATCACCCCCGGCCGCGATAGCCGGGCACGCCCTGATCGGGCAGCCACAGCCCCTCGGGCGGCGGGCCGGACTGCCAGAACACGTCGATGGGAATGCCGCCGCGCGGATACCAGTAACCGCCGATGCGCAGCCACAGCGGCTGCATTTCGGCCACCAGCCGTTCGGCGATGCCGACCGTGCAATCCTCGTGAAAGCCCGCATGGTTGCGGAACGCGCCCAAAAACAGCTTCAGCGACTTGGATTCGACGATCGTCGCCGCCGGCGCATAATCGATCACGATATGCGCGAAATCGGGCTGGCCGGTCACCGGGCACAGCGAGGTGAACTCCGGCGCGGTGAACCGCACCAGATAGGGGCGGCCCGGGCGCGGATTGGGCACGTAATCGAGCACCGCGTCCTCGGGCCGGGCGGGCAGGGCGGAGGTCTGGCCAAGATGCAAGGGGGTCATGCCCGGCCCATAGCGGCTTTCGCGGCGCGCGCCAAACCGCACGGGGGGCGGTACGATTCGTCGAAAATGGGTTTTGCCCGCGCCCGCCGGATGACAGATAAGCGGCGCGCCGCCGGCCCGGGACCGCGGTGACAAAGGGAGAGAGAATGTTGCAGAACAAGATCGCCGCCTTGCTCGCCGCAAGCCTGCTGGCCGCGCCGCTCGGCGCCCCGCTTGCCGCGCAGGACAAGCCCAAGGATGACAGCCGCGCGGAAAAGTCCGCCGAACGCGCGCCCCAGATCGTCACCGTGCGCCGCACCGGCACCTTTGGCGGCCAGCGCATCAGCTATGCCGCGACCGCCGGCGAAATGTTCCTGAAAGACAGTGACGGCACGCCCAAGGCGGCGATCAATTACTACAGCTATGTCAAGGAACCGCGCGACCCCAGCCGGCCGGTCACCTTCCTGTTCAACGGCGGCCCCGGCTCGGGATCGGTCTGGCTGCACATGGGCGCGTTCGGCCCCAAGCGCGTCGCCATCCCGTCCGATGGCCGCGACGATGGCGCGCCGCCCTATCCGATCGTCGACAATCCCGATGCGCTGCTCGACGTCACCGACATCGTGTTCATCGACCCGGTCGGCACCGGATTCAGCCATGCGCTCGGGAAGACCGACCCCAAGGATTATTGGGGCGTGACCAAGGACGCCAAGGCGGTCGCCCAGTTCATCCGCCTGTGGCTCAACGACAATGGCCGCTGGAACAGCCCCAAATTCCTTGGCGGCGAAAGCTATGGCACCACCCGTTCGGCCGCGGTCGCGAACGAGCTGGAGGGCC
>DBAW01000182.1 GCA_002291855.1 Sphingomonas sp. UBA1000 | reverse complement strand
GCATCGGATCGGCCGCTCCAGGTCTTTGATTTGCCGCATTTTCCGAGTCGCCGGACGCTTCAACCTGGCTTGAAAATGCTCTACACGGCCCCCCGGCCATTGCGCGGGGACCGGCGGCAGCCGCCGGTCCCCGGCATCAATGGGACAGGTCAGAAACGGGTCCTGAGCGTTGCAAACACCTGGCGCGGCGCGCCGATCAGCAGCGTCTGGTTGTCGCCGCTGTCGCCAAAGCCGTTCGACCCGATGGTCGCGACATAATCCTTGTCGAACAGGTTGACGACGCTCGCCTGCAACTCGAACCCCTTGAGCAGGCCGGCGGCAAAGCGATAGCCGATCGAGGCGTCGACCAGCACCCGGCCGGGCACCGACTGGTCGTTGGTGTAGGTGAAGAACCGCCGGCTCATGTAATTGGCACCGACCCGGCCGATCACGCCGCCATCATCATAGACGATTTCCGCGCTGGCGATGTTGCGCGGCGCATCGACCACGGTGCGCCCCCGGATCGCCGAACGCACGCTGCCATCGGCGTTGAGCACATCGTCGCGATAGGTCGATACATTGTGGCTGTAGGATGCGAACAGGCGCAGCGGCCGGCTGAGCTGATACTGGGCGGTCGCCTCGATGCCATAGGAGCGGACCCCGCCGACATTCTGCAGGATGGCCGGATTGCCGACGATCCCCGCGCCGTTGCGGAACGACAGCAGCCGGTTGCGGAAGTTGACCAGATAGCCGCTGACCACGCCCTGAAAGCCGCCGCGCGTCAGCCGTGCCCCGGCTTCATAGGTGTCCGACGCCTCCGGCTCGATATCGAGGGCGTTGAAGCCCGCGACGGTGGTGGCGAACGGCCCGGTCGTTGCCGCCGAGGGGAAAGCGCGCGTGACCTGTGCAAAGCCCGCAAACAGCTCGACATCGCCAAGCTTGTAGTTGAGGCCGAGCGAGGGCTGGAACCAGTCGGTCGCCTCGATCCGGCCTCCGGCCAGCCCGCCCTGCACGATCGGGGTGGCGCGGTTCGTCACCTGATAGCCTTTGGCCCCGAAGCTGAGGGTCAGGTCGCCCAGCGTCAGCCGGTCGCTCACGAACAATTGCACGGTCTCTGTCAGATAGCGGAAGAACCACTGGGTCGCGAACGGGTTTTCCTGATAGCGCAGATGGTCGCGGCCATCGATCGTCGCCGGATCATCGACATTGTAGAAGCGCCGCGCCTGACGGAAGCTGTTGCGTTCCCACCAGATGCCCATGCTGAGCTTGTTGTCGCCGCGTTCCCAGTCGAGCGCGCCGAACGCGCCGCCGCGCTTGATGCCATATTCGGTGGTGCGCACCGCCACCGGCACGCCATTGGTGCCGATCACATAGGGCGTCCACCACAGGCCCTGGCCGCGATTATTGTGGTAATAGCCCGACAGGCTGAGCTTCAGCCCTTCGGCCAGCGGGGCCTCGAGACGCAGCCCGCCCAGATAGTCGCGCCGCAGCCCGCCTGCGTCATAATAGGCATCGTCAACGCTGGTGAAGGGGGCTGGATAGACGGTGCCGGCGGCCGGGTTGGTCACCGCCGTGCCGGTGTCGCCGCGATTGGCCCCGATCTGCGCCAGCCGGACGGCGAGCGCGAAATTGTTCGAAATATTGTCATGGGCATAGCCGAGCCGCCGGATCATCTCGAGCGACATGTCCTGATAGTCGTTCTCGCGCCGGTCGGAAAAGCTGCCATACGCGCTGAGCTGCGCATCGCCGCCAAGCGGCAGCACCGCCTTCGCATTGACGACATGCTGGCGCTGCTCGCCCACGCCTTTCCATTTGTCGAGGCCCAGATAGCCATAGCTCAGATAGGCGCGGAACCCGCCGCCGAGCGTGCCGGTGTCGATCCGCGCAAAGCCGCGCAGGGTGTTTTCGCTGCCATAGGTGGCATTGGCCTCGACCTCGGCCTGTTCGGCCGGCGCGCGCGAGCTAAACTCGATCGTGCCGCCCAGATTGTTGGTTGCATTGGCCGATACCGATCCTGCGCCTTGGGTCACGCGGGTGAGGGCGATGTTTTCCGGGCTGATCGCGCGGCTGATGTGCAGGCCGTTATTGTTGCCATAGCTGAAATCGCCGAGCGGAATGCCGTCGAGCGTGTAGCCGAGCTGGTTCTGGTTGAACCCGCGGATCGAGATGCGGACCGCCCATTCGTAATTGCCAAAGGCATCCGCCGACTGGAAATTGACCCCCGGCAGCTTTTCGATGCCCTTGAGCGGGCTGGATCCGGGCGCGAGGGTGCGCAGATCCTCGGCACGCACTTCCTGCACCTGCCGCGTCTCGCCGCGGCCGAGCACGACGATGTCGCCGGCATCCTCCGCGTCGGGCGCGGCACTGTTTTCCGCCTCGGGCGCGGGATCGGCGAGCGTCGCCGCCAGCGCGGTGCCGCTGGTGCCCTGCATCAGCGCGACAAGAATCGCCGCCCCGGACAGGCTGTTCAGTCTGATCATCGGATAATCCCCCTTGTGTCGGTCCGCAGGCCGCTAGGGGTGGGGGATTGCAGGCTGATGGCGGCGGGATTTCAGCGCCGTGACAGCATGTTGGGGGCGCATCCGCCCCCCGGTTCAGCCCGTGCAGCCGCGGCAGGCGGGATCCTTGACGATGCGGATCGTGCGCAGCACAGGGGTCAGCGCGTCGAACACATGCACGCGCCCCGCCGGGTCCGGCCCGAAGCCGACCAGCGCGCGCACCGCCTCCATCGCCGCCCAGGCTCCGGCCAGCCCCGCCGCTGCGCCCAGCACGCCCTGATCGGCGCAGGTGTCGCAATCCTCGGCATCGAATGCGTCGCCGACAAAGCAGCGGTAACAGGGCTGATCGGGCTCATGGCCGCGAAAGGTGGCGATCTGGCCCTGAAACTGGCCCAGCGCCGCCGACACCAAGGGCGTGCGCTGCCGCACCGCCTGATCCGACACGATCAGCCGGGTGGCGAAATTGTCCGACCCGTCGAGGATCAGATCGACCCCGCCGAGCAGCTCGGCGGCCGTATCGGCGCTGATCCGGGCGACCAGCGGCTCGGCGCTGACATGCGGGTTGAGCCGTGCTACCGCGCGCGCTGCCGCTTCGGCCTTGGGGGTATCCAGATCGGCATCGCCGAACAGGATCTGGCGCTGCAGGTTGGACAGGCTGACGCGGTCGTCATCGATCAGGCGCAGATGGCCGATCCCGGCGGCGGCCAGATACTGGATCGCCGGGCAGCCAATGCCGCCCGCGCCGACAATGGCGATGCGCGCGGCGCGCAGCCGGTTCTGCCCCGCGCCGCCGATTTCCTTCAGAACGATGTGCCGGGCATAACGGTCAAGCTCGGCATCGCTCAGGCTCACGCGCTGCTCCCGCCGGCCAGCGTGCCGGTGCCGGTGGAGCCGAAGCCGCCCGCGCCGCGCATGCTGTCGTCAAGCACCGCGACCTCGGTGAAATGCGCCCGCTGCACGGCGGCGGGGACCAGCTGGGCGATACGGTCGCCGCGCGCGATGCGGAACGGGGCGTCGCCCAGATTGGCGAGGA
>DBAW01000121.1 GCA_002291855.1 Sphingomonas sp. UBA1000 | reverse complement strand
TTCTGGATCGCCACGTCATGGACCACCTGGTCATAGGCGCGCTGCAGGAAGGTCGAATAGATTGCGCAGAACGGCCGCATCCCCTGCGCCGCCAGCCCGGCGGCAAAGGTCACCGCATGCTGTTCGGCGATGCCGACATCGAAGGTGCGGTCGGGGAAGCGCGCCTCAAATTTGTCCAGCCCGGTGCCCGAGGGCATGGCGGCGGTGATCGCGCAGATCGTCGGGTCGCGTTCTGCCTCGGCGGTCAGCGCCTTGGCGAACACGCCGGTATAGCTGGGCGGGCCGGCGGGCGCGGTCGCCTGCTTGCCGGACACCACGTCGAACTTCTGCACGCCGTGATATTTGTCGGCCGACGCCTCGGCCGGGCCATAGCCCTTGCCCTTTTGCGTGACGACATGGACGAGCACCGGCCCCTCGTCGGAATCGCGGACATTTTCGAGCACCGGGATCAGATGCTCAAGATTATGCCCGTCGATCGGGCCGACATAATAAAAGCCCAGTTCCTCGAACAGCGTGCCGCCGGTCGCCATGCCGCGCGCATATTCCTCCGCCCGGGCGGCGGCATGCTGGAACGGGCGCGGCAGCCGCCGGGTCACGCGCTTGGCAAGGTTGCGCAGCCCGATATATTCCTGCGACGAGATCAGCCGCGCCAGATAGGCGGACAGGCCGCCGACCGGCGGGGCGATCGACATGTCATTGTCGTTGAGGATCACGACCAGCCGGTTGCCGGCGGGTTTGGCATTGTTCATCGCCTCATAGGCCATGCCGGCCGACATCGCGCCGTCGCCGATCACCGCAATCGCCTTGCCCGGCTGGCCGGCCAGCTTGTTGGCGATGGCAAAGCCCAGCGCGGCCGAGATCGAGGTCGAGCTGTGCGCCGCGCCGAACGGATCATATTCGCTTTCGGAGCGTTTGGTAAAACCGGACAGGCCGCCGCCCTGGCGGAGCGTGCGGATGCGGTCGCGCCGCCCGGTCAGGATCTTGTGCGGATAGGCCTGATGGCCGACGTCCCAGATCAGCCGGTCGCGCGGCGTGTCGAACACATAATGCAGGGCGACCGTCAGTTCGACGACGCCCAGTCCGGCGCCCAGATGGCCGCCGGTGACCGACACCGCCGAAATCATTTCGGCGCGCAGCTCATCGGCCAGCTGGCGCAGCTGGGCGGGCGCAAGTTTGCGAAGCTCGACCGGTGTCGGGACCGTGTCGAGCAGGGGCGTGTCAGGCAGGTTGGACATAGGCTCTTTTTACGCTTGGTTACGAATGAGGCAAGGTGATTGCGCGCCGCCCTCGCCCGGCCGGCGCGCAGGCGCGGGGCGGAGACAGTAACCGGCGGCGGTGTGGCGGCAGCAGGTCGGGATCAGGCGTCGCTGCAATCGGCGCAGCGGCCATGCACCTCGATCACCGGCCGTTCGGGCGAAAAGCCGGTGCGCGCGGCGGCCGCCCGCACGCTGGAGGCGACGGGATCGTCGTCGATGTGAGTCGTCTGGCCGCACTGGTCGCATACCAGGAAGATACAGTCGTGCAGGCAGCCCGGATGCGCGTTGGCGACATAGGCGTTGGCACTTTCGACGCGGCGGACCAGATTGGCCCCGACGAACAGGTCGAGGATCCGGTAGACGCTGTTGGCCGCCACCCGCCGCCCCTCGGCGCGGGACACCGCATCGGCAATGTCATAGGCGGAGGCCGGACGATCAAACCCGCTCAGCGTCGTGAACACGCTTTCGCGCATCGCCGTCCACTGCTCCCCCGCCGCTTCGAGCGTCCGGCGCGCGGCCTGCACCAGATCCGCGCCCTGATGCTGGGCGTGATCATGGGCCGGATGGCCGGATGGGGTGGGCGTATCGGCGTTCATCGCATTGGCAACCGTGCTGGCATCCGCGTTGGGGGCGGCCGGTGGCCGCACCCCACGGGATTTAGGGACAAGCCCCGGAAACGGCAAGCGCGGCACCGGCGTGCCGCAAACCCCTCAGCGCGCGGCGCGGCGGTTGAGATCGTGGCCAAGGGCAAGCAGCGCGACACCGAACAGCGTCACCAGCACCTCATCGCCCTGATGCCCGAGCGTCAGCGCCCCGGCCATCGCGCCCAGCCCCAGCCCGCCAATCGCCGACGGCAGCGTATAGCCATGATCGACCGCCCCGCGCACCAGCGCGACGACGCCGATCAGGATCGCGACGCCCAGCCCGATTTCATGGAAATGATGGCTGAGCAGCGCGCCGCCGGTCGTGGCCAGAAAGGTGACGAACAGCACGCTGGTCACGCAATGCACGACGCACAGGCCCGACAGGCCGATGGCCCACCGGTCGAGCGTTGCGGTTGCTGGCAGCCTGACGATCAACTAACGACTCCTTGGGCGCGCATATGGCACTTGCCGCCCCGTGTCACAATATCACACACGTCATATTATTACACACGTCACATTATAACATCGGTGATGAAAAATGGTTGCCGCGTCGCTTGATCCCTCGCTGTCCCCGGCCGGACGGCCCGAACGCCAGCCGCGCCCGGCGGCGCTGCGCCTGTGGCTGCTGTCGGTCGCCGCACTGGTGTTCCTGATGGTCGTGGTCGGCGGGATCACCCGGCTGACCGAATCGGGCCTGTCGATCACCGAGTGGAAACCCGTGTCGGGCACGCTGCCCCCGCTGAGCCAGGCGGACTGGGAACAGGCCTTTGCGCTCTACAAGGCGACGCCCGAATATCAGCAGATCAATCAGGGGATGAGCCTGGCGGCGTTCAAGTTCATCTTTTTCTGGGAATGGGTGCACCGGCTGCTCGGGCGGCTGATCGGCCTCGCCTTTGCGCTGCCGCTGGCCTGGTTCGCATGGCGGCGGGCGATCCCGGCCGGCTATGGCTGGCGGCTGACCGCGCTGCTGCTGCTCGGCGGGCTGCAGGGCGCGATCGGCTGGTGGATGGTGGTTTCGGGCCTTACCGAACGCACCGATGTCAGCCATTTCCGGCTGGCCGTGCACCTGATGAACGCGCTGTTCATTCTGGGCGGGCTGGTGTGGACGGCGCGCGATCTGGGTGCGCTCGCCCGCGATCCGGCGGCACGCCCGGCGCGACTCAGCGCTGGCAATGCGCTGCTGCTGCTGGTGCTGGCCGTGCAGATCATGTTCGGCGCGTGGACCGCCGGCCTCAATGCCGGGCTGGCGGCAAGCGACTGGCCGCTGATGAACGGCCGGCTGCTGCCCGAGGCGCAGGGCAACCTGTGGGCCGCAATCGCCAATGATCCGTTCGTCATCCACTGGATCCATCGCTGGTGGGCCTGGGTGGCGGTCGCCGCGCTCGTCATCCTGTCGCGCCGGGCGCGCCGCGCCGGCGACCGGCGGGCGAGCATCGCCATCCACAGCGCCTTCGGCGTGCAAATCCTGCTCGGCATCGCCACGGTAATGACGGGGGTGAACATCGTGCTTGCCGTGCTGCATCAGGCGGTCGGCGCGCTGGTGGTCGCCAGCGCCGCCTGGGGCGCGCATTCAGCCGGGTCCGCCGGCCGCCGCGCGTGACCGGGATCATCGCCGGGCTGACCAGCGTCTATGCGGTCTTTGCCGACATGGCCGAGGCCGAACGCATCGCCGGGGCGGTGGTCGACGAAGGGCTGGCGGCGTGCGCCAACATTCTTGGCCCTTGCCGGTCAATCTATCGCTGGCAGGGCCGGACCGAACGGGCGGAGGAAGTGCCGGCCCTGTTCAAGACCGTGCGGGCCGAGGCGCTGATCGCGCGCATCGCCGCACTGCACAGCTATGACGTGCCGGCGGTGATGGCGTTCGCCGCCGCACCGGTCCACCCGCCCTATCTGGACTGGGTGGCCGCGGCGACTGCCGGTCAGATCAGCCCGGCAAGCGGGCTGGACGGATCGGCATAGCGGCGCTTGCCCATCCGCCCGGCGCGATAGGCCAGCCGCCCCGCCGCGACCGCATGGCGCATCGCCTGCGCCATCAGCACCGGGTTCTTCGCCTCGGCAATCGCGGTGTTCATCAGCACCCCGTCACAGCCCAGCTCCATCGCCCGCGCGGCATCGGATGCGGTGCCGACCCCAGCATCGACCAGCACCGGCACCTTCGCGCCCTCGACGATCAGGCGGATCGTCACCTCGTTCTGGATGCCAAGGCCCGAGCCGATCGGCGCGCCCAAGGGCATGATCGCCACCGCCCCCGCATCCTCCAACCGCTTCGCCGCGATCGGATCGTCGGTGCAATAGACCATCGGCAGAAAGCCTTCCTTGGCCAGGATCTCGGTCGCGCGCAGCGTTTCGACCATGTCGGGGTAAAGGGTCTTGGCCTCGCCCAGCACCTCCAGCTTGACGAGGTCCCAGCCCCCCGCCTCGCGCGCCAGCCGCAGCGTGCGGATCGCATCCTCGGCGGTGAAGCAGCCGGCGGTGTTGGGCAGATAGGTGTAACGCTTCGGATCGATGAAATCGGTGAGCATCGGCTGGCCGGGGTCCGAGACGTTCACCCGCCGCACCGCGACGGTCACGATCTCCGCGCCCGAAGCTTCGGCGGCGGCGGCGTTTTCCTCGAAGCTCTTATATTTGCCGGTGCCGATGATCAGCCGCGACGTGAACCGCCGCCCGGCGACGCTCCAGCCATCATCGCCCGCGCCCTGATGATCGCCGCCGCCGACGAAATGGACGATCTCGATCTCGTCGCCGTCTGCGACCATCACCTCGGCCAGCGTCGAGCGCGGCACCACCTCAAGATTGCGTTCGACGGCGATCTTCTGCGGCGACAGGCCCAGCTCGCCGGCCAGCGCCGCCAGCGTCAGCCCGGCGGCGACGCGCCGATGCTCGCCATTGACGCGGATGGTGATGGTGCCGTCGCTGTGCATGATCAAAGGTCCTTGGGGGCAAGATCGTGTTCGGATAGTCAGGGGCGCAGATATGGGCCAAGCGGCCCGCCCGCAACCACCGCCGCGCCTCGGCGCGGCACAACCAGCCCCCGCCGCGCCCCGGCGCGGCATGACCGATCACCGCCGCGTCCTGACGCGGCCAGCCTTGAGGACCGCGCGCCCCGATGACCAGCACCCCCGCCCTGCCCCGCATCTTCGTGCTCAACGGCCCCAATCTCAACCTGCTCGGCCTGCGCGAGCCGGAGATTTACGGTGCCGACACACTCGACGACATTGCCGGGATGCTGGAGGACCGGGCGCGCGATCTGGGCGTCGAGATCGAGATGCGCCAGTCGAATCACGAAGGCCATCTGATCGACTGGCTGCACGAGGCGAGCGCGGAGGGCGTGCGCGCCGTGCTGCTCAATGCCGGCGGCTTCACCCACAGTTCGATCGCGCTGCATGATGCGATCCGCGCGATCCGGGTGCCGGTGATCGAGGTGCATCT
>DBAW01000214.1 GCA_002291855.1 Sphingomonas sp. UBA1000 | reverse complement strand
GGCCGCCCCCCCCCCCGCCGATCCGCGCGCGGCATGGCGGCTGCTGGCCGATCACTATCATCTGTTTCGCGGCACGCCGTCGCGGCTGTGGCTCGACCATGTGTTCGCCGATCTGTTCGGGATCGACCTGCTGCTCGGCCCCGATACGGCCGACCATTATTATGACTGCATCACCGATGCCCTGTCGCGGCCGGAATTCCGGCCAAGGGCATTGTTCGACCGGTTCAACATCGCGCTGCTTGCCACGACCGAGGGGCCGCACGATACGCTCGCCCATCACGCCGCGATCCAGACGTCCGGCTGGCCGGGGCGTGTCGTCACCACCTATCGCCCCGACGCTGTCATCGATCCCGAGCATGAGGATTTTGCCGCCGCGCTGGCGACGTTCGGCCAGATCACCGGCGAGGATGTGCATGACTGGCGCGGCTATCTGGCCGCGCACCGCAAGCGCCGCGCCGATTTCCGCGCCGCAGGGGCGACGGCGACCGATCATGGCCACCCGACGGCGCGAACCGCCGACCTGCCCCCGGCCGAGGCCGAGGCGCTGTTCCGGCGGGTCGTCACCGGCCGCTGGTCACCCGCCGATGCCGAACTGTTCCGCGCCCAGATGCTCACCGAAATGGCGGCGATGAGCGTGGAAGATGGCATGGTGATGCAGATCCATCCGGGGGCGGTGCGCAATCACAATCGCTGGCTGCACACCCACTTCGGCCGCGACCGCGGGGCCGACATCCCCAGCCGCACCGATTATGTCGAGGCGCTGCGCCCGCTGCTCGACCGGTTCGGCAACCGCAGCGATCTGACCGTCATCGTCTTCACCCTGGATGAAAGCAGCTATGCGCGCGAGCTGGCCCCGCTTGCCGGCCATTATCCGTGCCTCCGGCTCGGTCCGGCCTGGTGGTTCCACGATTCGCCCGAAGGCATGCGCCGGTTCCGCGAGATGACGACCGAGACCGCCGGCTTTTACAACAGTGTCGGGTTCAACGACGATACCCGCGCCTTTCTGTCGATCCCGGCGCGGCACGATGTCGCCCGCCGCGTCGATTGCGCGTTTCTGGCGCGGCTGGTGGCCGAGGGCCGGTTGACCGACTGGGAGGCTGCCGAACTGGCGCATGAGCTGACCGACGGGCTGGTCCGCCGCGCCTACCGGCTCTGAGCCGGGCGCGCGCACGGCCAGCCCTGATGTGCAAACGGGCTTGACAGCTGCGGCGGCTGGCTTCATGCCGATGACACCGGTTACTTCGCTTGGTAGTCGAGATGGGCGACCCCGCAGCAATGGCGGCGCGCCCAGAGGGGGGATTATCATTTCTGCACCTCTCCAGTCTCGCAGCCACGAATCCGGCTTTTTCGCGCCGGGTTTGGAAACCGGTGTCAACCGGTTCATCCGGGCAGGGAGGGAGGCAAGAATGGGCGTGCGATTGAGCAGGACTGAACGGGCCGGAACGGAGCAGGCGAGCACGGACCGGGCGCGGGGCATGATCAGGCTGCTGGGCGCAGCATCGCTGCCGGCGCTGGCACTTGTGCTGGCCACCCCGGCACGGGCCAGCGAACCGGCGGCAGTCGCGCCCGATGCCGAAGAGCCCCAGACCGCTGACAGCGCCGGCACGCCGGGCCCCGACATTGTCGTCACCGGCTTCCGCGAAGCGCTGCGCCGCTCGCTGACCGAAAAGCGCGAATCCATCGGCATCGTCGACGTCATCAAGGCCGAGGACATTGCCGATTTCCCCGACAACAATCTGGCGGAATCGATCCAGCGCATCCCCGGCGTCGCGATCACCCGCGACCAGGGCGAAGGCCGCAACATCACGGTGCGCGGCCTTGGCCCGCTGTTCACCCGCGTGCGCATCAACGGCATTGAAGGCCTGTCGACGACCGGCGGTGCCGATGCCAGCGGCGGTGCCAATCGCAGCCGTCAGTTCGACTTCAACGTGTTCGCCTCCGAACTGTTCAACCAGATCACCGTCCGCAAGAGCGCCTCGGCCGATGTCGAGGAAGGCGCGCTGGGCGCGACCGTCGACCTGCAGACCGCGCGGCCGTTCGATTACAAGGAAGATCTGCTGATCGCCGGCAACGCCCAGGTCGGTCTCAACGACCTTTCGGGTGCCGTCGATCCGCGCCTGTCGGCGCTGTTTTCGACCAAGCTTGCCGATGGCACGATCGGCATCCTGCTGTCCGGCTCCTACAGCGAGCGCGGGATATTGGAGGAAGGCCCGTCGACAGTGCGCTGGGAGCGCGGCAGCGACAATGGCGGGTTCGCCGCCGCCTCGACCCGCCCGACTGGCGCGACCGCGCCCGGCTTCGGCTTTTTCCATCCGCGCATCCCGCGCTATGACAGCTTCCGTTACAAGACCGAGCGTCTGGGCCTGACCGGCTCGATCCAGTGGCAGCCGAGCGACGAGACGCTGCTGACCTTCGATGCGCTCTATGCGAACTTCAAATCGCAGCGCACCGAACAATATCTCTCGGCGCTGTCGTTCAGCCGCTCGGGCACCGGCAAGCCGCAGACCGTGATCCTGCCGGGCGCGGTCGTCGATGCGACCAACAGCCTGGTCGCCGGCACGTTCAACAATGTCGATGTGCGCGTCGAAACGCGCTTCGACCGGCTGGAGACCGAGTTCCAGCAATATACCGCAACCCTGCACCAGGAACTGGGTGAGCGGGTCCGCATCGACCTGCTCGGCGGCTATTCCAAGTCGGATTTCTCCAACCCGATCCAGACGACCGTCGCCATCGATGCCAACAACATTCAGGGTTACAGCTACGATTTCCGCGACAGCCGTTTCCCGCGCTTCGGCTATGGCAGCTTCGATCCCGCCAATGCCGCGGCCTATACGCTGGGTGAAATCCGCCTGCGGCCGCAGTTCGTGCAGAATGATTTCCGCGTCGGCCGCGTGCAGGCCGAATGGGACGCGCTCGATACGGTCAAGCTGCGGGTCGGCGGCGATTACAAACGCTATGGCTTCGGATCGCAGGAGTTCCGCCGCGCGCTCGAAACCGACGTCGCCGGCCTGCTCGCGCCCGGCCAGCTGCCCGGGCTGACCACGCCCTACTCGTTCAGCCGCGGGACGCCGCTCAACGGCTCGCCGCGCACCTTTGCCGCGCCCGACATCGACGCGTTCGAGCGCGCGCTCGGCATCTATTCGAACACCGGGCGGTTTGCACTCACCGGCATCACCAACCCGTCGGCGCGCGGCAGCTTCCGCACGGTCGACGAGCGCGATCTGGGCTTTTTCGCCCAGGCGGTGTTCAACGGCGAGGTTGCCGGCCTGAAGGTCAAGGCCGATGCCGGCGTCCGCTGGGTCGAGACGCGCCAGAACTCGACCGGCTATACGAACACGCCGACCGGCTTCCAGCTGGTCGAAGTGACCCGCAGCTATGACAATTGGCTGCCCTCGGCCAATGTCAGCATCGAGTTTGCCGAAGGGCTGATCGGCCGTGTCGCGGCCGCGAAGGTGCTGGCTCGCCCCGATATCGGCACCGTCAATCCGGGCGGCGCCTTCTCGATCAGCGGCGGCAACCGCACGCTCAACTTCGGCAACCCGTTCATCGATCCGATCGAGGCGACCGATGTCGACATGTCGCTCGAATGGTATTTTGCACCGGAATCCGCGCTGATTGTGGGGCTGTTCTACAAGGACATCTCAAGCTTCGTCGCCACCTCCACCCAGGCGCTGCCGTTCAACCAGCTGGGCCTGCCCAACGCACTGCTCGACGGCACCGGCGTGCTTCCGACCGACCTGTTCCAAGTCACCCAGCCGGTTAACAGCCGGGGCGGCGAGCTCAAGGGGATCGAAATCGGCTTCCAGGCACCGTTCCGCTTCCTGCCGGGTTTCCTGTCCAACTTCGGCATCCAGGCGAACTACACCTTCGTCGATTCGGACATCGAATATCCGCTGTCGACCGCAGTCGGCGCGCCGGTGATCGTCCAGCCGCTGGTCAATCTGTCGCGGCACGGGGCGAACGGCACGCTCTATTACGAGGACAAGCGCTTCTCGATCCGCGGGTCGGTGGCCTATCGTTCGGGCTTCCTGACCAATGTGCCGGGCCGCAACGGCGTGCCGGTCGGCTCCGCACCGAACTTCAACGCCAGCTCGGGGCGGCCGACCTTCAACGATGTCGAAGGCACCAAGGGCACGATCAACATCGATGCCGCAGCTTCTCTGAAGCTGACCGAGAATGTCACGCTGACCTTCGAGGCGATCAACCTGACCGATGAATATATCGATCAGTTCATCGACAGCGCCGCCGACCGACTGAGCGTCTACCACCATTTCGGCCGCCAATTCTATTTCGGCGCCCGGTTCAAGTTCTGATCGTGCCCCCCGCTCTCCCCCGGCTGTGCCGGGGCGATGAGCCGGGGGGAACCAGCGGCCGCACCGGCCGTCGCACTTGCCCGGCAGATCATGATCGGGCAGGAGCGGCGGCAGTGTACCTAGGCAAGGCACCGGGCGGTTAGCTCAGTTGGTAGAGCATCTCGTTTACACCGAGAGGGTCGGCGGTTCGAGCCCGTCACCGCCCACCATAACAGTCACAGATCTGGCCTGATCGCGCGGGACCGTCAGTCCGGTCGCCAGCCCAGTTCATGCGCCTGCTCGAACCATCGCAGCAGCCCGGCCAGCGCCGGTTCGGACAGATCGATGAAGATCCGGCGGCCATCGTCGGGATCGGCGCGCCGCACCAGCAGGCCGTGATCGGTCATCATCCGGATCCAGCGCAGCGCGGTCGTCGACGGCACATTGGCGGCGATGCACAGGCTCGATACCGCCACCGATACGCCTTCCAGCCGGGCGGCAAGCAGATCGAGCATCATGTCCCAGGCGGGATCGGCGAACAGGGCATCGCTGAACCCCTGCCCGCGCAGCCGGCGCAGCCGGATCATCGCGCGGACGTGCCGGGCGGCAAGGCGTGGCGGCGCATCGGGCACCTCCGCCGCCCCGTTGCGGAGCATCCCCGACATGTCGGCCAGCGCGGCTGCGATCCGCGCCGTCTCGTCGCTCAGCCGGCTCAGCCGCTCGGCTTCGTGGCGCAGCCCCTGTTCGAACAAACGCTCGCGCGCGGGGAACAGTGCCGATCGCAGCGCCGCCAGCCGGTCGAACGGCGACGGATCACACAGCAGCTCGACCTCGCGCGCGGTAACCGTCGCCATCACCGTGTCGATCAGCGCCGCCGGAAAGCACACCACCGCGCGCAGCCGCCCGCTCCGCGCGGCCTCGTCCGCCCATTGCAGAAGTTCGGGGCCCCAGGCCCCGGCCCAGCCATCCAGCTCGATGACCGCGGCGGCCGCGCGCACCTGCGCATCGAGCCGGGCGCGGCCTTCCGACAGGGCAGCGGTGCCGACCACACGGCCCCCGGCATCGGCGACAAGATGCGCGGTCAGCGCCCGCGCCTCGCCCCGGTCCGCGACCACGATCACCGCCGGTGCATCCGACCATGGGGCCTCGGCATCAAGGCCGCCCTGCTGCCGCTCGGGCAATCCGATCAGGTCTCCGCCCGCCATCATCCCGTTCCCCGCATTGCCGGGCAAGACTGGCGCGGCATGAACCATCTGTCAGCCCACGCATCCGAAGCGGATGCGGTTTCAGGCGAGACGGGGTGGGGCAGTGAGATCGCGCCTCAGTCGAGCGACTTGACGATTTCCTCGACCATTTTCTTGGCGTCGGCGAGCAGCATCATCGTGTTGTCGCGGTAGAAGACCTCATTGTCGACGCCGGCATAGCCGACCCCGCCCATCGAACGCTTCACGAACAGCACGGTCTTGGCCTTTTCGACGTCGAG
>DBAW01000110.1 GCA_002291855.1 Sphingomonas sp. UBA1000 | reverse complement strand
GCGGGCCATGCCGCGCGCGCGCCGACATCGGAAGAGGTGATCGATGCCGACCGGCGGCCGGGTGCCGTCGTCCAGACCGGCCGGCCGCTCGACATCGCCGTTTCGGGCGAGGCCTGGCTGGCGGTGCAGGCCGCCGATGGCAGCGAAGCCTATAGCCGGCGCGGCGACCTGACCATCGCGCCGTCGGGCGCGCTGCAGAATGGCGAGGGCATGGTGGTGATGGGCAATAACGGCCCGATCACCCTGCCGCCCGCCGCGCGCGTGTCGATCGCCGCCGACGGCACGGTGCTGATCGTACCGCCGGGCGGCGAGGGCCAGCCGCCCCAGCCGGTCGACCGGCTGAAACTGGTCGATCCGCGCGGCAGCGAAACGGTGAAAGGGCTGGACAATCTGCTGCACGTCAAAGGCGGCGGCGCCCTGCCCCAGGATCTGGATGCGACGCTGATCGCCGGATCGCTCGAACAGTCGAACGTCAACCTGACCGACACGCTCGTGCAGATGATCGAGAATCAGCGCGGCTACGAAGTGCAGGCCAAGCTGCTGTCGAGCGCGCGCGACATGGACGAAAGCGGCGCATCGCTGATGCGCCTGCCGCAATAAGGAACCCCCGGCATGACCAGCCCCGCCATGCACATCGCCCGCACGGGCCTTGACGCGCAGAACGAACGGATGCGCGTGATTTCGAACAATCTCGCCAATGTGAACACCACCGGGTTCAAGCGCGACCGCGCCCAGTTCGCGTCGCTCGCCTATCAGGTCGTCACCCAGACGGGCGCGCCCTCGACCAGCGAGACGCGCTATGCGGTCGGCCTCAACCTCGGCACCGGCGTGCGCATTCAGGGCACGGCGCGGATCGAGACGCAGGGCGCGCTGGCGACCACGGGCAATGCGCTCGACCTTGCGCTCGATGGCGACGGCTATTTTCAGGTGGCGATGCCGGGCGGGCAGGTCGCCTATACCCGCGCCGGCAATCTCGCCCGGTCGGCCGAGGGCATATTGGTCACCGCCGAAGGCTATGCGGTGCAGCCCGCGATCACCATTCCCGAAGGGGCGGGATCGATCACCATCGGCGTCGACGGCACGGTGTCGGCCCAGCTGCCGGGCCAGACGCAGGTGCAGCAGCTCGGCCAGATCCAGGTCGCGATCTTTCCCAACCCCGCCGGTCTCCAGCCGATGGGCGACAATTATCTGCTCGAAACCGCGGGCAGCGGCGCGGCCAATATCGGCGTCGCCGGCCAGCTTGGCCGCGGCACCATCCGGCAGGGGACGCTTGAGGGATCGAACGTCAATGTCGTCGAGGAGCTGGTCGACATGATCGAGACCCAGCGCGCCTATGAGGTCAACTCCAAGATGATCTCGGCCGCCGACCAGATGCTGCAATATGTCAATCAGAACCTCTGACATGCCCCCCGCCCGCACCCTGCGCGCCGGCACCCGGGCCGTGTGTTTCGCGCTGCTGGCCATCGGCGCGACCGCCGTGCCGGCAGCGGCGGGCGGCCTGCCCTTCGGCCTCGGCCGCAAGGGGCCGCCGGTCGATTATGCCGCCACGCCGCCGCAGCCGGTCGCACCGCCCGCCAATGGCGCTATCTTTCAGGCGGCCAATGGCTATGCCGGGCTGCACGAAGGCCCGCGCGCCCGCGCCGTCGGCGACATGCTGACGATCCTGCTCGTCGAACGCACGGTCGCGCAGAAAGCGGTCGAATCGCGCAGCGGCCGCGACGGCTCGCTCGGGCTGACCCCGCCCGCCTCCGGCCCGCTCGCGCTGTTCGCACCCGGCGAGGCGCGCGCCAGCGGCACCCAGGCGTTCGAGGGCCAGGGCAGCGCCGGCCAGTCCAACAGCCTGTTCGGCGATGTCAGCGTGACCGTTGCTGAGGTGTATCGCAACGGCACCATGCGCGTGCGCGGGCAGAAGCTGATGACGCTCAACCGCGGCGAGGAATGGGTGCAGATCGAAGGCATTGTCCGCGTGGCCGACATCGATCTCGACAATCGCGTGCTGTCCAGCCGGGTCGCCGATGCGCGCATCACCTATGCCGGGCGCGGCGACCTGCAACGCCAGAGCCGGCCCGGCTGGCTGCAACGCTTCTTTTCTTTGGTGAGCCCGTTCTGATGCGCCTGCGCCACTTCATCTGCCTCATCATCGCGGCGCTGGCCGGGATCGGCGGCGTGCCGGCCCATGCCGAACGGATCAAGGATCTGGGCGGCTTTCAGGGCGTGCGGCCCAACCAGCTGGTCGGCTATGGCATCGTCGTCGGCCTTGCCGGCACGGGCGACGACAATCTGGAGTTCACCGTCCAGTCGATGAAGGGCGTCGCCGCCCGGTTCGGCCTCAACCTGCCGCCGCAGCTCAACCCCGCGCTCAAAAATGCGGCAGCGGTGATGATCACCGCCGAACTGCCCGCCTTTGCCAAGCCGGGCCAGCGCATCGACGTGACGGTATCGGCCATCGGGCGGGCGAAATCCCTGCTCGGCGGGTCGCTGCTGATGGCCCCGCTGCTGGGCGCGGACGGGCAGATCTATGCGATGGCGCAGGGGTCGCTCGCGGTCGGCGGGCTGGGCGTGCAGGGCAATGACGGATCGCGGGTGACGGTGAACGTCCCGTCCTCCGGCCGAATCCCAGACGGGGCGACGGTCGAACGCGCGGTCGACACCGGCTTTGCCAGCGCGCCCGAGCTGGTGTTCAACCTCACCAAGGCCGATTTCACCACCTCCGAACGGGTGGCGCAGGCGATCAACGACCGGCTGGGCGCGGGCACCGCGCGCACGATGGACGGGGTATCGGTCGCGATCCGCGCGCCGCAGGGCGAGGATGTGCGCACCGCGCTGATGAGCGAGATCGAGAATCTGACCGTGGTCGCCGCCGAGCCGCGCGCGCGCGTGATCGTCAATGCCCGCACCGGCACGGTCGTCATCAACGCGGCGGTGCGCGTCGGCCCGGCGGCGGTCACGCATGGCCGGCTGACGGTCAGGATCGACGAAGCGCCGCGCATCGTGCAGCCCGAACCCTTTTCGCAGGGCGAAACTGCGCTGGAGCCGTCGAGCAACGTGCAGGTGTCCGAGGAACGCAACCCGATGTTCCTGCTCGATCCCGGGCCGCGCCTTGCCGACATCGTCAAGGCGGTGAACGGCATCGGCGCCTCGCCCGCCGATCTGGTCGCCATCCTCGAAGCGCTGAAGGAAGCCGGCGCGCTCAAGGCGGAGCTGATCGTCCTGTGACCGCCATCCCGTCCCCCGCCCCGTTCACCGCGCCCGCCGGTGCAACCCCCGTCGATGACTCGCGGCTGGCTACGCGCGCCAATCTCGACCAGGCGGCGGCGCGGTTCGAGTCGCTGTTCATCGGCATGATGCTCAAGTCCGCGCGCGCGGCCAGCCTTGGCGACGGGCTGCTCGACAGCGAGGCGATGACTCAATTTCGCGACATGCAGGACGTTCATATGGCCGAGACCATGGCCCACCGCATGCCGATCGGCATCGGCCGCGCGCTTGCCGATTTTCTGGCGCGGGGCCGGCCCGATCTGGCCGGGGCGACGGGCGGTGAGGACATGGCGGCGAGGGAGACGGGCGGATGAGCGACCTGCTGTCGATCGGGGCCAGCGGGGTGCGCGCCTATCAGGCCGCACTCGACGTGACGGGCCAGAACATCGCCAATGCGGCGACCCCCGGCTATGCGCGCCGGGGCGTGCAGCTGAACGAGATCGGCGCCGGGCCGGGCCGGCAGCTGCTATCGGCCCCCACCCAGACCGGCAGCGGCGTGATCGTCGGCAGCATCACCCGCTCGGCCGATGCCTATCGGGCAGAGGCGGTGCGGACGAGCAGCAGCGAGGCCGGGCGCACCGATGCCGGCATCGCCTGGCTGGAACGGATCGAACGGACGCTGAGCGCCGCCGACATTGGCGGCGCGCTGACGCGGTTTTTCACCACCGCCGAGGGCATTGCCGCCGATCCGACCGCCACTGCACCGCGCACCGCGATGATCGAGGCGGCACGCGGCGTCGCCTCGGCAATGGCGCTGGCCGACACCGGCCTTGCCGCCGCCGCCGCCGACCTTGCCGACACCGCCGGCGCGGCGATTGCCGAGCTGGACGGGCTGGCCGCGAGCCTTGCCGGCACCAATGCCGGGCTGGCGCGGGTGCGCGCCGGCAGCGCCGAACAGGCGCGGCTGATGGACGAGCGCGACCGGCTGCTCGACCGCATGGCCACGCTCGGATCGCTGCATGTGACGGTGGACGACCGGGGCACGGCGACCGTGCGGATCAACCACGCGACCGGGCCGGTGCTTGTCGCCGGGCCGGCGGCGGCGCGGCTGACCGGCGCGGTCAATGCCTCGGGCGATCTGGGGATCACGCTGCAGGGGAGCGGCGGGCCCGAAGCCGTGCAGTTCCGCGCCGGGATGCTGGGCGGGCTGGGCGATGCCGGGCTGCGCATCGCCGATCAGCGCGGCGCGATCGCCGCGATGGCCGAACGGCTGAAGACCGATGTCAACCGTGTGCAGGCCGAAGGGCTGGGGCTGGACGGCCAGCCGGGGGCGGAGCTGTTTGCGATCAGCGACGGGCTGCTGACCGTCACCGCCATCACCCCGCGCCAGATCGCGGCGGCACGGCCCTGGACGGTGGGCGCGGACAGCGGCAATGCCGGCACCGCCGGGCTGACCGCGACCGGCGCGGGGGCCGCGACCGCGACCCGCCTCCGCATTGCCGCCGGGACGATCACCGCCATCGATCCCGCGACCGGCACGACCATCGCCAGCGCACCCTATGTCGCCGGCCAGCCGGTGACGCTTGCCGGCCTGTCGCTCACCCTGACCGGCCAGCCGCGCGACGGCGACAGCTTCACCGTCACCGCAACCGGTCCGGGCAGCCGCGACAATGGCAATCTGGCCGGCTTTGCCGCGCTGCGCCGCACCGCCGGGCATGAACGCACCGCCGACGAAATGGTCAGCGCCAATGCCGCCACGCTTGCCGCGCGGCGCGACATGGCGGCGGCACAGCGCGCGATCCTCGACGGCGCGGTCGCCGCGCGCGACGCGGTGTCGGGCGTCAATCTCGATGCCGAGGCGGTCGAGCTGATCCGGTTCCAGCAGGCCTATCAGGCGTCGAGCCGCATCATCCAGGTGTCGCGCGACATTTTCCAGTCGCTGCTCGACGCCGTCTGAGGGAGGCACATATGCAGATCGGCACCGCCCAGCTGTTCGACCGTGGCAGCCGCCAGCTTGCCGCCCTGTCCACGGGCGCGGCGCGGCTGCAGGAGCAGATCGCGACCGGCAAGCGCATCCAGACCCCGTCCGACGATCCGGTCGCCGCCGCGCGGCTCGCCCGGCTGGCGCGCACCGATGCGAATGACGCCCGTTATCTCGACAATGTCGGCCTTGCCGCCAGCCTGCTCGATCAGGCCGATGCCGCGCTGGCGTCGATCCAGACCCAGGTGCAGCGCGCCCGCGAATTGGCGACCAGCGCCGCCAATGGCACGCTCGCCGATCAGGACCGGGCGGCGATCGCGGCCGAGCTTCGCGCGATCCGCGACGATCTGTTCCGGCTGGCCAACAGCAACGATGCGCGCGGCACGCCGCTGTTCGCCGGATCGGCGGACGGCCCCGCCTTTGTGCAAGGGGCCGATGGCCGGATCAGCTATGCCGGGGCCGGCGCGCCGCCCGCCATTCCCATCGCCCCCGGCCAGACCATCGCCACCGGCGAAACCGGCGACCGGGTGTTCGGCAACCTTCCGGCCGGCGGGCAGACGACCGATCTGTTCGCGGTGATCGACGATCTCGCCGCCGCGCTGGCGCCTGCGGGCGGCGGCACGCCCGCCGAT
>DBAW01000109.1 GCA_002291855.1 Sphingomonas sp. UBA1000 | reverse complement strand
GGTGCCAGCGCCCGCAACCGGGCAGCCGGCGTCGCGCCCGGCGCGGCCGCCGCGCCCGCACGCCGCATCGCATGACGAGCTTGCCCGTCATGCCGCCTTTCTCCAGCAGATCAGCAATCCGTTGTGGCTGGAGGGTGTGGCGGCCCCGGCCGCCTGAGTGGAAGACGCCGGCAGCCACCCGGTTCCGGCGTGGTGAAGGAGAGAAAGATGGAAGTCCGCGTCTCAGGCCATCAGGTCGATGTCGGAGAATCGCTGCGCGCCCATGCCGAGGAGCGCGTTCACAGCATCGCCGAAAAATATTTCGCCCGCGCGATTTCCGCCCAGGTCCGGTTCAGCAAGGGGCCGCATGACCATCGGTTCGACAGCGAAATCGTGATCTATGTGCCTGGCGGTGTCGTCCTCAAGGGCAGCGCGCGCGCCAGCGAGGCCCAGCCGGCCTTTGAAGAGGCGCTCGGCAAGATCGAAAAGCAGCTGCGCCGCCACCACCGCCGGATCAAGGACCGTGGCGGCCAGGCCGCGGCCGTTCAGGCGGCGTTCGACGATGCCGGCTATACGGTGTTCAGCCTGCCGGAACCGGAAGAGGACGAACATGTTGCCGACAATGCGCCGATCATTGCCGAAACCCGCGTCGATGTGCCCGATGCCAGCGTGTCGGATGCCGTGCTGATGCTGGACCTGCGCAACACCAATGCGCTTTTGTTCAAGAACAGCGCGACAGGCATATTGAATATGGTCTATCGGCGCGGCGACGGCACGATCGGCTGGGTGGAGCCAGAGCGCACCGCCTGATTCCGGGTCAGGCCTGATTCGGGGGCCGGGAGCGATCCCGGCCCGGACGTGATCGAAAGGATTGCGTTTCCTCATTTGCGCGCCCGACTGTTTCGGGCGCTTGGGTTGTGTGATGGACGATTTCAGCCGGTTCCTGCCGAGCGAGGCGGTTATGGCCGACCTGGCGGCGGCCAATAAGAAAGCTCTTTTCCAGTCGCTTGCGTCGCTCGCCGAACGGGTGATGGGGCTGGATGGCAAGCAGGTGCTCGACCGGCTGAACGAGCGCGAACGGCTGGGCACCACCGGTTTCGGGGGTGGCGTCGCCATTCCCCATGGCCGGATGCCGGGGCTGGACCGGGTGCGCGGCGCGTTCGTGCGGCTTGCCCGCCCGGTCGATTATGGCGCGATCGACGATCTGCCGGTCGACATGGTGTTCATGCTGATGTCGCCCGCCGATGCCGGGGCCGATCATCTGAAGGCGCTGGCGCAGGTCAGCCGCCGGCTGCGCGACCGTGGCTTTCTGGCCAAGCTGCGCGGGGCGGCGTCCCCCGATGCGCTCTATGCGCTGTTCACGGCCACCGAAACCCGCGATGCAGCCTGACGAGAGCGGCGTCGCCGGCGGCCGGGGGGCGGAGGCGCATTACCGCGCGCTTGAAAGCCTGTATCTGGCCGCGCCGATCAACCGGCTGTTCCGTTCGCGGCTCGAAATCCCGGAAGAAGGCGTCGCACGCATCCATTTCGAGATTGACGAGAGCGTCTATCACGCCGCTGGCGCCGCCCATGGCACCAGCTATTTCAAGATGCTCGACGATGCCGCCTTTTACGCGGCCAACAGCCTGGTGACCGACCGGTTCCTGCTCACCACCGCCTTCAACCTGCTGTTCACCCGGCCGCTCCATGCCGGGCCGGTGATTGCCGAGGGGCGCTGGGTCAGCGGCCGCCGCCGCGTGCTCGTCGCCGATGCGCGGCTGATCGGTCCCGATGGCGAGGAAGCGGCGCGCGGCACCGGCACCTTCATGCGGTCGCGCATGGCGCTGTCGTCGCTGCCCGGTTACGCGGCCGGGGCATGACGCCCCGGCTGTCCAGCCGGATGACGATCGATGCGCTGTGCCGCCGCGTCGCGGCCGAGGGCGGCTTTGCGACCGTTCTGGCGCGTGGCGACGATCAGGCCGGGGCGATCCTGATCGCCTGCGCCGAACGCGGTGTCGTCCGCCAGCTGCTCGAACGCGCGCTCGATCCCGCCGGCCGCTATCGCTGGAGCCCGTGCGGACCACAGGATATGGCGTCTGCCGAGGCGCTGTCCGACTATATGGCGCGTCGGCGCGCGCGCGATCCCGACCTGTGGTTAATCGAACTGGACATCGCACAAGCCGAACGGTTCGCCGCTGAAATGACCGCGACGGATTGACCCCGGCGGCGGTTGGGCCGAAAGGCCGCCATCCGCATTGCGCCAGATCGCCCGCCGAACGCCAGCCCGTTCCGGAGCGATAGCGTAGTCGGGGGGAAGATCAGCAGGGCACCGCCAGTATCCCGCGGCCCTGTCAGTCGATCGACCAACCGCACAGAACGAATTCGGAATGAGTAACGCCCAGCGCATCGCCGGCCTGATGGCCATGACGATCGCCACCATCTTCGGAATCGCCGGGGCTCCGGGTCTCGCGCTTCCTGCCGACCAGAAGGTCGGCGCTCTTGCGGGCCAGACCGTGCCTGCCGACGTGACCGTCTCCACCGACGGCATCGTCCCCAGCCTGGCCGTCGATGCCAGCGCGCTTCAGAATTCTCCATCCGCCGATCAGCCGGCGAGCCTTGCCGAAATGGTCGCTGCCCAGCCGATACCGGCGCGGCTCGACCGCGAGCTCGAATGCCTGGCGGCCTCCGTCTATTTCGAATCGAAAAGCGAACCGCTCGAAGGCCAGCTGGCGGTCGCCGAAGTGGTGCTCAACCGCGCCAATTCGGGCGGGCGCTTCCCGTCGTCGATCTGCGGCGTGGTGTTCCAGCCGAGCCAGTTCTCGTTCGTGCGCGGCAACGGGTTTCCCCCGATCAAGCGCGACAGCAGCGCCTGGGAACGGGCGGTGGCCATCGCCCAGATCGCAATCGCCGAGCGCTGGGAAACGCGCGCCGCCGATGCGCTGTTCTTTCACGCCGCGCATGTGCGCCCGGCCTGGCGCAAGACCCGCGTCGCGACGCTGGGCAACCATCATTTCTATCGCTGATCGCCCCCGGCCGGGGCCCTTGCGGACCGGCTGGGCTGGCCATCGTTCATGACATGTTCTAGACGGGCGGGATGGCCGATCATCTCGCCGCCCGCCCGTCCGTCCCCGATCCGGCAGTCATCCTGCCCGCATCGCCGGTCTTGGCGGCCGATGTCGCGCGCGGCGTCGCGCGGATGCTGCTGCGCCATGATTATACCGCGCTCACCGAAGTGCCGCTGGGCAATGGCCGGCGCGCCGACATTATGGCGATCAACAGCCGTGGCCAGATCCTGATCGTCGAGATCAAAGTGTCGCGCGCCGATCTGCTCGGTGACGGCAAATGGCCGGAATATCTCGATTATTGCGATCATTTCTGCTGGGCGGTGCCGGCCGGATTTCCGCTCGACCCGTTCGAAGCACCGGCATTCCGGCCCGAACTGGCCGGGTTGATCGTCGCCGACCGCTATGACGCGCAATATTGGCGCGAGGGCGCGGTGCAGCCGATGCCGCCAGCGCGCCGGCGCGCCGAAACGCTGCGTTTCGCACGCCGCGCTGCCCGCCGGCTGATCGCGCATCTCGACCCCGACGCGGGGCAGATCTGACCAACTAGAGCGGTTTCCGATCCGATTGCATCGGATCGGCCGCTCCAGGCCTTTGATTTACCGCATTTTCCGGGTCGCCGGGTGATTCAACCCGGCTTGAAAATGCTCTAGCCGGCCGAGGCCGGCGGGGGTCACATCGGCCCGGCGGCCGGCTTTTTCGCCTTGGGCTTGATCTCGTCCATCAGCTTCAGGATCACCTGCGACCGGCCGTCGCGTTCGGCATATTGGCGGGCCGACATGCCGGTCGCGGTGTCGCGCTTGGACGCGTCCGCGCCCTCGGTCAGCAACAGGCGGGTCATCGCGATATCGCGCCGCTGGACGGCGATGATCAGCGGGGTCTCGCCCTGCCCGCTGGGCAGGTCGACCTGCGCTCCGCGCAGGATCAGCAGCTCGGCCCCTTCGGTGAAGCCGATGCTGGCCGCGATGCTCAGCGGCGTCTGCCCGCGTGCGTCCTTGGCGTTGGGATTGGCGCCTTTCTGCAGCAGAAAGGCCAGCCAGCTGCTGTCGCGCGCGCGGGTGACGATGTGCACCGCGCGCTCGCCGGTCGACAGGTCGCGGGTGTCGATCAGCGTCGACGGGTTGTTGCCCAGCAATTCCTGCGCCTTGCCGCCATCGCGCTCGCGGACGGCTTTCAGGAAGTTGTAGCTGTCGGAAAACTGCGCCACGGCGGGCACCGAGATCATCAGTGCCGCGACGGCCGGGATAAGACGTGCTGCGTTCACGGGCCTACTCGTCTGGTTACACTTGCAACCCCGCGCCTAGCACAGCATGTGTCCGGGCGCGATGACCTTCCCCCTGTTCCGCTGCGCCGCCCGTGCGGCCCTTGGCCCGATGCTGATGATCGCCGCCTGTTCGGCCCCCGCGCCGACGCCGCCACTCGCCGATGCGCGGATCGGCGGGCCGCTGCCGCTCGTCACGCAGGACGGCAAAAGGCTGGCCGAGGCCGATCTCGCTGGCAAATACCGGCTGATCTATTTCGGCTACAGCTATTGCCCCGATGTCTGCCCGGTCGATCTGCAGAATCTGATGGCGGGCTTTGCCGCGCTGGAAAAAAGCGACCCGGCGGTCGCCGCGCGCATCCAGCCGATTTTCGTCAGCATCGATCCGGCGCGCGATACGCCCGCCCAGCTCAAAACCTATGTCCGCGCCTTTCACCCCCGGCTGATCGGGCTGACCGGCAGCGATGCCGAGATTGCGCGCGTCGCCAAGGATTATGCGGTCTTCTACCAGCGCGAAGGCAAGCCGGGGGCGGCCGATTATCTGATGAACCACAGCCGCATCGCCTATCTGATGGGGCCGGACGGCAAGCCGATCGCGCTCGCCCCGCATGACGCCAAGCCCGAGGTGATCGCCGCCGAGCTGAAGCAGTGGGTGCGCTGATTTGGCGGCGGTAACGGGCCGCTTCTGGGAGGACCAGCCGCTCGAGGCGCTCGACCGCGCCCAGTGGGAGGCGCTGTGCGACGGGTGCGGCAAATGCTGCGTCCACAAGCTGGAAGACGAAGAAACCGGCGAGATGTTCGCCACCAATGTCGCGTGCAAGCTGCTCGACCGGCACAAGGGCCAGTGCCGCGATTATCGCCATCGCCGCGCCTATGTGCCCGAATGCGTGCGGCTGACGCCGCGGCTGGCCCGCACGCTCGACTGGCTGCCCGAAACCTGTGCCTATCGGCTGCGCGCCGCGGGCCAGCCCTTGCCCGACTGGCATTATCTGGTGTGCGGCGACCGCGAGGCGGTGCACCGCGCGGGCATGTCGGTGCGCGGCTGGACGATTTCCGAAGACGATGCCGGCGAGCTGGAAGACCATATTCTCCCGGGCTGAACCGCGCTTCGGGCCGGGCGCGACGCCGCTGCGCATCGTCCGCAACGCCCGTGCGCGCGCGCTGCGGCTAAGGGTCGATCCGCGCGACGGCAGCATCCGCCTGACCGTGCCGGCGCGGGCGAGCGTGACCGCGGCGCGGGCCTGGGCCGAGCGGCAGCGCGACTGGATCGAGGCGCAGCTGGCGGCCATCCCCGCCGCCGGGGTGTTCGCCCCCGGCGCGACGATCCCGTTTCGCGGCGGCACGCTGCTGCTCGTCCATGTGCCCGGGCGGCGCGGTGCGCGGCTGAGCGGGGATCCGGCGATGAGCGCGGGCGCGCGGCTGGAACTGGGCGGGCCGGACGAGATGTTCGCCGCCACCGCCATGCGCTGGCTGCGGCGCGAGGCGTTGCGGGTGCTCGATGCCGACACTCGCGCGCTGGCAGCCTCGATCCCCGTCGCTATCGGGCGTGTCGGCGTCGGCGATCCGCGCAGCCGCTGGGGCAGTTGCAGCGCCAATGGCGATATCCGTTACAGCTGGCGGCTGATCCTCGCGCCCGATCCGGTGCGCCGTTCGGTCGTCGCCCATGAGGTGGCCCACCGGCTGCACATGGATCACGGGCCCGCGTTTCGCGCGCTCGAGGCGCAGCTGGCCGGGCCGGACCTGTCAGCGGGGCGTGACTGGCTCCGCCGGCACGGGGCGACGCTGCACCGCTGGGGCGCGCTCGGCCGGGCGTAGCACGGCATCGGCACGGGGCCGGTCGCGCGGCAGTGCCGGATCGGCCGGCACCTCGCGCGGCGTGCGGCCAAGCGCGCGGTCGATGAAATTCTCGTCCAGCCGCTCGGGCGCGGTCGCGCCGGGATCTTCGACCGCCGGGCTGTCGTCGGGCTGGATGGGGTTGCCATCCTCATCCACCAGCGGCGGATCGCCTTCGCCCAGATAGGCCTCGGCATCGGGCTCGAGCTGCCATTCGGGCAGCTTCGCCTCGGTCTCGAACTGTTCGACCGGGCGGCGGGCGACGGCGACGCGCATGAAATCGGCAAAGGCGCGCGCCGGGGCGGTGCCGCCCTGCAACCCGCGCACCGGCCGTGCATCGTCGCGGCCCATCCACACGCCGGTCGTCAGGCCCGAGGAAAAGCCCATGAACCAGCCATCCTTGTTGGAACTGGTGGTGCCGGTCTTGCCCGCGACCGGGCGGCCGATCTGCGCGGCGCGGCCGGTGCCGGCGCTGACCGCGCTCTGCATCAGATCGGTCATCCCCGCCGCGACCCAGGGCGCGACGAGCACGCGCGAACTGTCGCTCTGATGGCGGTAAAGCACGCGTCCGCCGGTCGTCGTCACCTTGGTGATGCCATAGGGCGCAACCGCAACCCCCTTGGCGGCGACGGCAGCATAGGCGCGTGTCATGTCGATCAGCCGCACATCGGATGTGCCGAGCACCATCGAGGGTTCAAGATTGATCGGCGTCGAAATGCCGAACCGCCGCGCCATGTCGGCGATGGTGCCGGTGCCGACATCCTGGCCGATCTTCGCCGCCACGGTGTTGATCGAATAGGTGAAGGCGGTGCGCAGCGAAATCGACCCCGAGAAGCGCCCGGAGTTGTTGCGCGGGCTCCAGCCGTCGATGGTCACCGGTTCGTCGACGACCTGATCCTCGGGCTTGTACCCGGCCTCAAGCGCGGCGAGATAGACGAACAGCTTGAACGCCGATCCCGGCTGGCGCGTCGCCTGCGCGGCGCGGTTGTAGATCGAGGTGACATAATCCTTGCCGCCGATCATCGCGCGCACCGCCCCGTCGCGGTCGAGCGCGACCAGCGCGCCCTGCGCCGCCTCGGGCGTATGGCTGCGGATCGCGGCGTCGGCAGCCTTCTGCATCGCCGGATCAAGCGTGGTCCACACGTCGAGCGGCTCGACCGTCTCGTCGATCAGCACCTCGAGCTGCGGCAGCGCCCAGTCGGTGAAATAGCGGACGCTGTTCTGGTTCGCATCCTCGTTCAGCCGGACATTGGCGGCATCGGCGGCGCGCATGTCGGCGGCGCTGATCACCCCGGCCTCGCGCATTTCGCTGAGCACGATTTCGGCGCGGGCGAGCGCGGCCTCGGCATCGGCGGTCGGCGAATAGCGCGACGGCGCCTTGACCAGCCCGGCGATCACCGCCGCCTCGCCCAGTGACAGCCGGTTGCCCGGATGGCCGAAAAAGCGCCGCGCTGCGGCGTCGATGCCGAACGATCCGCCGCCGAAATAGACCTTGTTCAGATACAGTTCGAGAATCTGGTCCTTGGAGAATTTGCGCTCCATCGCCAGCGCGAGCAGCCATTCGCGCGCCTTGCGCCCGAAGGTGCGGGTGTTGCTGAGGAACAGGTTGCGGGCGAGCTGCTGGGTGATCGTCGATCCGCCCTGCACCCAGCGGCCGCGCTGCACGCGCACCATCGCCGAGCGCGCGATGCCGATGGGATCGACGCCCGGATGATAGCGGAAGCGCCGGTCCTCGACCGAGACCATCGCATCCTTCATCACCTGCGGGATCTGGTCATAGGCCAGCCATTCGCCATAGCTTGGCCCGAGCGAGACGAGCACCGTGCCATCGGCGGCGCGCACGCGGATCATCTGCCCGTTGGGCGAGGATTTGAGCTCGGAAAAGCTCGGCAGCGTCGAGGCCTGGAGATAGACGGCGACGACCAGCGCGATGAACCCGGCAAGCGCCACGCCCAGCCCGATCTGCACCGACCGGACGAACACGCGCCGCGCGCGGGATTTCTGACTGCGGGGACGCTGGGCCGGCATGGGTGAGGAGGTGCTAGCGGGTCCGCCGCCGGGCGACAAGTGCGGGCCGGCCCCGATCAGCCTGGCCCCGATCAGCCCGCCGCCCGTCGGCCGTGATCATTCGTCGGGCGAAAAGCTGAGCGCGGCGCTGTTGATGCAGAAACGCAGGCCCGTCGGCTCCGGCCCGTCGGGAAAGACATGGCCCAGATGCCCGTTGCACCGCGCGCAGCGGACCTCGATCCGGCGCATGCCGTGCGACACATCCTCATGCCCGGTCACCGCATCGGGGGCGAAGGGGTGGGTGAAGCTGGGCCAGCCCGATCCCGAATCATATTTGGCGCCGCTGTCGAACAGATCGGCCCCGCAGCCCGCGCAGCGATAGGTGCCGTCGCCATGATGGTCGCAATAGACGCCGGTAAAGGCGCGTTCGGTCCCCGCCTCGCGCAGCACATGATATTGCTCGGGCGACAGCTTTTCGCGCCAGGCCGATTCGGGCAGCTCGATCTTGTCCATGGCGGCAATGTGGGCGCATTGTCCGGCACCTGCAATGCCCCGACGCGCGACCGGGATCGGCTGTCAGCCGCTGATCCGCGTCGCCCGCGCCACCAGCGCGGCCAGCCCCGGGGCCAGCCGGGTGAGGCCCAGCAGCGCGGGGGCGAGGGACGGCTGCTCCGCCGCCATCAGCACGGTGCGCGCGACCAGGATCGGGCGGCGGGTGCGCGCGGCGAAACCGGCCTGAAACCGCTCCGCACCATGCCCGGCGGCCAGCGCCTGTGCCGCAGCGATGCCGCTGGCCAGCGCAATGCCCATCCCCTCGCCGGCCAGTGACGGAATGACGCCACATTGATCGCCCAGCCGGTAGATGCCGGGCACCGTCCGCCCGGTCCGCCAGCCATAGGGGACGGCGGCGATGGCATCGATCGGCTGGTCCGGGGCCAGATAGGCGATCCGCTCGCCCAGCGCCGGGCTGTCGCGGCCGATCGCGGCAAGCAGCCCGGCCGGTCCGCCCGCCTCGGTGAGGCGCGACTTGCGCAGCGCCAGGCACAGATTGGCGCTGCCATCTTCCTGCAGCGACAGGCCGGCATAGCCGCGGTCGAACAGGTGCAGCTCGATCGCGCTGCCCAGCAGCCGCGCCAGCCCCGGGGCCGGGCCAAGCCGCACGCGCAGGCCGAGCGAAGGATCGCGGTCGCCGCGCGGCCGGCCATGGCCGCGCAGATCATATTTGCCGGTCGCCAGCACCAGGGTGTCGGCGGCCAGCTCGGTCCCGTCGGTCAGCCACAGCCGCCGGTCCTCGGCGCGGGCGACGGCGATGCCGCGCTCCACCCCCGCCCCGGCGCTGGTCGCCAGATCGAGCAACGCCGAATCGAGCTGCCGCCGCGACACGCCCAGCGCCGGGCGCGGCAGCGGCGCATCGGCACGGCCCTGCGCCGTGAACAGGCGCAGATGGTCAAGAGTCGCGCCGCGCAACTTTGTCAGCCCCAGCCGCTCCAGCGCCGACAGGCTCTGCCACGACAGAAAGCCGCCGCAGATCGCATCGCCCATCTCCCGCTGCCGCTCGATCAGCAGCGGGCGCGCGGCCCGGTCAGCGCCGGCTTGTGCCAGCGCGATGGCGGCGGCCGATCCCGCCGGCCCGCCGCCCAGGATCAGCGTTCCGCAGCGACGCACAGGCGGAACGGAAACACGCGCGCGATCCGGGCGGTGACGCCGGCATCGGCAAGGATCGGCGGCCATTCCGCCGGGCGATAGGCGCGGGCGATGGACAGCCGGCCATCGGCGCGCACGATCGGGTGCCAGCGCATCAGCGCGGCGAGCAGCGGATAGCCATGATAGGCAAAGCGGTGGCGGTGCAGATCGTTGATCAGCCAGCCCATCCGCGCATGTTGGTCCATGAAGCGCAGGAAATCGCACAGCTGGCCGGCATCCATGTGATGCGCGACCAGGCTGGAGACGATCATGTCCCATGGCTCGCCGGCCAGATCGGCATAGTCGCCGGTCAGATAGCGGATCGGCAGCCCGGCGGGGGTCGCCACTGCTGCTGCGGGCGCGCTGCGCGGGTTGAGATCGACGCCCACCAGCTCGCAGCGCTGGCCGCGCCGTGCGGCATCGCTGGCGATGGCGCGCAGCATGTCGCCCTGCCCGAAGCCGACATCGAGCAGCCGGAACGGCCGCCCCCGGCTGACCCGGCGCACAAAGGCAAGCGTCGGCCGCGCCGCCAGCGTCACCCGGTTGACCCGCGCCAGATCGGCAAGCACCGCCGCATAGACATCGCCCGGCAGATCGGGGGCATCCATCTGCTCCTCGGCCTCGCTGCGCACCGCAAGGCCGCGGGCGGAAACAGGGCTGGGGGCGGCCATGCTCATGCCGCGCCGAACCTGAAGCCTTCCGCCGCCAGCCCCGGCCCGAAGGCGAGGGCGACGCCGTGGCGCACCGGCCGGCCGATCATCTGCGCGAGCGCGAACATCAGCGTGGCCGAGGACATGTTGCCATGATCGCGCAGCACCGCGCGCGATGCGTCGAGCGCGTCGCCCGGCAGGTCGAGCGCGGCCTCGACCGCATCGAGGATCGACCGCCCGCCGGCATGAACCGCCCAGCCATCGACCGGGGGCGCGGCATCGTCGCCCGCGCCGCCGCCGAGCAGCAGCGCGCGCAGATCGGCGGCGGCGAGCGCGCGGGCGATGCGGCCCGGCACTTCGCCCGACAGGTGCATGGCAAAACCCTGATCGCCAATGTCCCAGCGGATGAGATCGGCGGATTCGGGCAGCGTCGCCGCAAAGGGCGCGTCGATCCTGAGGCCCCGGGCCTCGCCCGACACCAAAGCGGCGGCCGCGCCATCGCCGAATTGCAGCATCGCCAGCAGCGGTTCGAGCGCGCCCGTTTCCTGCAGATGGAGCGAGGACAGCTCGACCGTCACCACCAGCACCCGCGCCCCCGGCTCCGACCGGACGATGTGGCGCGCGCTGCGCAGCGCCGTCACTGCGGCATAACAGCCCATGAACCCGATCAGCAGCCGTTCGACCGAGGGCGCAAGGCCAAGCGCGCTGGCGATGATCTGGTCGATGCCGGGCGCGGTAAAGCCGGTGCAGCTGGCGACGACGATATGGGTGATCGCTCCCGGATCGGCGGTCACCGCCGGGCCAAGCGCATCGATGGCCCGGAGCGCGAGCGCCGGGGCGGCATCGGCATAGATCGCCATGCGCGCCGCCGTGCCGGGCAGCACCGGATCGGCATAAAATCCGCCCGGGGCGACCGGGCTGCCGCCGTCCGGGCCGATGGGCAGCACCGAAAATCGCCGTTCGATCCCCGCGCGCGCCGCCATGCGGTCGAACAGCCGCCGCTGACGCGGATCGGCAATCCGCGCCGATGCCCAGCCGATAAATGCCCGGTGAATGTCATGGCCCGGCGTCGCCGTCCCGATCGCGTTCAGATAGGCATGCGGCAAGGGCAGCGTCCCGATTGACCTGTGTTACACTGCCCGACAACGCGCCGGTTGGAAAGCCGGGTCCGCCGCGCTAATCGCCGGGGAATGACGAGCGCCCCCACGCCGATGATGGCCCAGTATCTTCGGCTCAAGGCAGAAGCCGGCGACTGCCTGCTGTTCTACCGCATGGGCGATTTTTTCGAATTGTTCTTCGACGATGCCCGCCGCGCGGCCGCCGCGCTCGACATCGCGCTCACCGCGCGCGGCGAACATGACGGGCAGAAGGTGCCGATGTGCGGCGTCCCCGTCCACGCCGCCGAAACCTATCTCGCGCGGCTGATCAAGGCCGGGTTCAGCGTCGCGATCGCCGAACAGACCGAAAGCCCGGCCGAGGCGCGGGCGCGCGGATCCAAGGCGCTCGTCGAACGCGCGATCGTGCGCTTCGTCACCGCCGGCACGCTGACCGAGGATGCGCTGCTCGATGCCCGGCGCGCGAACTGGCTGGTCGCGCTGGCCGAAGCGGGCGGGCAGACCGGGCTGGCGGCGGCCGACATTTCGACCGGCCGGTTCGAGATTGTCGAGCTGGCGCCCGAGCTGCTCGATGCCGAACTCGCCCATTATGCCGCCGCCGAGCTGATCGCCCCCGAAGGCTGGCCGCGCGCTGACGTGCAGCTGCGCCCGCGCGCCGCGTTCGACAGCGTGGCCGGGGAAAAGCGGCTGTGCGACCTGTTCGGGGTGGCGACGCCCGACGGGCTGGGCGGGTTCGGCCGCGCCGGGCTGGCGGCGGCGGGCGGGCTGATCGCC
>DBAW01000199.1:3399-7769 GCA_002291855.1 Sphingomonas sp. UBA1000 | reverse complement strand
GGCGCGCGCGCCGTCGGCATTTTCCGCCAGCTGGCCGACATGGCCCCGGAAGAGCCGGCGGTCGTCTCCGGGCTGGCGCGCGCGCTGGTCGCGGCCGGCGAGGTTGACGAGGCGGCCACTTTGCTCGCCGGGCAGAGTGAGGCGGTGCGCAAGGATCCCGCCGTCGCCCGCGCCGAATCGGCGCTGGCGCTGGCGCGCGAGGCCCCGGCCGTCGCCGATCTGGCCGGGCTGCGCGCGCGTGTCGCGGCGGCGCCGGGCGATCTGGCCGCGCGCTACGAACTGGCCGGCGGGCTGATGGCGGCGGGTGACCGCGACGGTGCGGCCGATGAGCTGCTGGCGATCATCGCCGCCGAGCGCGACTGGAATGACGGCGCGGCGCGCACCCGGCTGCTGCGGCTGATGGAAGTGGTCGGGCTGGAGGACCCCTGGGCGGCGGCCACGCGGCGGCGGCTTTCGGCGGCGTTGTTCACCTGATGGCGGAGGGCGCGACCCGGCTGTCGGTGTTTCCGCTCGGCGGGGCGCTGCTGTTTCCGCGGATGCAGCTGCCGCTGCACATTTTCGAGCCGCGTTACCGCGCGCTGGTCAGCGACGCGATGGCGCGCGACCGGCGCATCGGCATGGTGCAGCCGCGCGGGCCGGGCGATCCGCCGCCCTTGTTCGACATTGGCTGTGTCGGCCGCATCGCCCATGTCGAAGCGCTCGACGATGGCCGCTACAACATCATCCTCGAAGGGCTGGCGCGGTTCCGCATCCTGTCCGAACTGCGCGTGGCGACGCCGTTCCGCCAGGTGGAGGCGCAGCTGATCGAGGATGTGCCGGAAGAGCCGCTGCCGCTGGCGCAGCGCGCCGCACTGGAAACCGAATCGCGCCGCTTTGCCGAGGCGCAGGGCTATGCGGTCGACTGGAATGCGGTCAGCCGGCTCGATGACGAATCGTTGGTCAACGGCATCGCCCAGATCGCGCCTTTCGACACCGCCGCCAAACAGGCGCTGCTCGAAGCCCCCGATCTCGATTGCCGGGCCGAGCTGATCATCCAGCTGATGCAGTTTTTCGGCCGCCATGGCGGGGAGCGCGACGATCCGGTGACGCTGCAATGACCGGTGCCGACGACTCGCCCGCGCTCGACCCACGGCTGCTCGCCGTGCTCGTCTGCCCGCTGACGCGGACGGCGCTGCGCTATGACGAAGCGGCCGGCGAGCTGATTTCGGATGCCGCCGGCCTCGCCTATCCGGTGCGCGGCGGCGTGCCGGTGATGCTGGTCGAGGAAGCGCGCCCGATCGGCGACAGCGCGCCCGCCTGAGCGGATCAGTCCTGAGCGGTCAGGCGCGCGGCGGCCGGCCGCGCCGCGCCGGAGCCGGCGCGGCAACCTGGATGCCGCGCCGCGCCAGCGCCTCGCGCAGCAGCGCCTCGATCTCGGCATTGACCGAGCGCAGTTCGGCGGCAGCGCAGCGCTCGATCGCGGCGTGGAGCGCCGGATCGAGCCGCAGCGCAAAGGGCTTGCGCGCCGCCGGGGGATCGCCGCCGGGCGGGGCTGCCATCGTCACTGATACAATGTGCCGGTGTTGACGACCGGCTGGGTGTCGCGTTCGCCGCACAGCACGACCATCAGGTTCGACACCATCGCCGCGCGGCGTTCATCGTCCAGCTCGACGACATTCTTCTGCGACAGCAGTTCCAGCGCCATTTCAACCATGCCCACCGCGCCTTCGACCAGGGTCTGGCGCGCGGCCACCACCGCCTGAGCCTGTTGCCGGCGCAGCATCGCCCCGGCGATTTCGGGCGCATAGGCGAGATGGGTGAAACCGCATTCGTCGACGGCGATGCCCGCGGTCGCCAGCCGCTTCATCAGCTCCTGGCGCAGCTCCTCGCCCACCTCGTCATGATTGCCGCGCAGCGTCACTTCGGCATGGGTGAAATCGTCATAGGGATAGCGCGAGCCGATGGCGCGCACCCCGGCTTCGATCTGCACATCGGCAAATGCCTTGTAATCATCGACATCGAACAGCGCCTGGGCGGTGTCGGTGACGCGCCACACGACCTGCGCCGCGATCTCGATCGGGTTGCCGCGCAGGTCGTTGACCTTCAGAATCTCGCTGACCAGATTGTTGGCGCGCACCGACACCTTGCGGCGCACCAGCCATGGCCAGGTCCAGCGCAGGCCGGTGCCGCGATCGGTGCCCAGATAGGCCCCGAACAGGATGATCGCCGCCGCCTGATTGGGCTGGAGCATGTAAAAGCCCGGCGTGATGACAAGCAGCGCCAGCGCGCCGGCAATGACCAGCGGGCCGTTCTGCATCGCGCCGGCCAGCGCGATCAGGCCGATGGCGCCCAGCAGCAGCAACAGCATGGCATAGCCGTTGACCGCCTGGGTCGCGCGTTCGCGGCTGACGTTGAGCGCCTGATGGGTCGTCTGCATGGTCGTGATGCCTCCCGAAAATATGATATCATATTAATATCATTTTTCGGGAGGCGCAAGCTGATCCGCCCCGGTTTCCGCGCCGCCGGGCGATTCAAGCCCGGCGCGACCATGGGCGCGGGCGTGCTTACTGGACGGTCACGGTGACGGCGCGGCGGTTCTGCGCCCAGGCGGCTTCGTCCGACCCGGTCGCTTCGGGGCGTTCCTTGCCATAGCTGAGGACGCTGATCCGCGCCGCGTCGATGCCCAGCGAGGCGAGATAGTTCTTCGCCGCATTCGCCCGGCGTTCGCCCAGCGCGAGATTATATTCGCGGGTGCCGCGTTCATCGGCATGGCCCTCGATGGTCACGCGCACCTGCGGATATTGGCGCAGATAGGCGGCCTGGCTGTCGAGCACCGCCCGGTCGGTCGCATCGACATCCGACTGATCGGTGTCGAAATAGATGCGGTCCGACTGCACGGCGGCGCGGAAATGCTCCTGGCTGCCCGGCTGCGGGCTGTTGTTGGTCATCGACATCCCTTGATCGCTCTGCTGCACCGGCGGCGGCGGCAGATCCTCGGCCTTGGGGGTCTTGGCGCAGCCGGCCAGCGCGATCAGCGCGGCAGAGGCCCAAAAGGCCGGGGGCAGGGCAGTCATCTTACGAATCATCTGGTTTCTCCTTTGCTGCAAACAGGGTCGTCAGGGGAGCAACGGTCCCCATGTCGGGTCGGAACCGTCGACCGGGGTCGGGATCCGGCGCAGGTTGCGGCCGGTCAGATCGACCTGCCACACGGTCGACCGGCCCGACCGGCCGGGGCTGGTGCGGAAAAACTGGATCACCCGGCCATTGGGCGACCAGGTCGGCGCTTCGTCCTGCCAGTCGTCGGTCAGCAGCCGCTCATTGCCGCCCGATGGCGCCATGACGCCAATGCGGAACCCGCCGGCGATGCGGGTATAGGCGATCAGGTCGCCGCGCGGGCTCCATTCCGGGGTCGCATAGGCGCCGCCGCCGAAACTGATCCGGCGCTGGTCCGATCCGTCGGCGTTCATCACATAGAGCTGCTGCTTGCCCGACCGGTCGCTTTCGAACACGATCCGACTGCCATCGGGGGAAAAGCTGCCGCCGACATCGATCGCCGGCGATGTCGTCAGCCGCACCGGCGTGCCGCCGGTCGCGGGCATGCGGTAGATGTCGGTGTTGCCGCCGACGCTCATCGAAAACAGCAATGTCCGCCCATCGGGCGAGAAACGCGGCGCGATGATCTGGTTGGCGGTGTCGAGCACCAGCCGCTGGCCGCCGGTGCCGACATCATAGACATAGATTCGCGGCCGCCGCCCCTGATAGCTGACATAGACGATCGATTTGTAATCGGGCGAGAAACGCGGGGTGAGGACGAGATTCTGGCCATTGGTCAGGAAGCGGTGATTGGCCCCGTCCGAATCCATGATCGCCAGCCGCTTGACGCGCGCGTCCTTCGGCCCGGTTTCGGCGATATAGGCGATGCGGCTGTCGAAGAACGGGCTTTCCCCCGACAGGCGCGAATAGACCATGTCGGCGCATTTGTGCGCCGCGCGCCGCCAGTCGCGCGGCGCGACGACAAAGCCCGCGCGCTTCAGCTCGGTCTGCAGCGTCACGTCGTAGAGATAGCAGCCGATGGTCAGCTGCCCCTGATCGGCGCGGACATAGCCCTGGACCAGCGCCTCCGCCCCCATGCCGCGCCATACGCCATAGCCGGGGGCGTTGACCTGGGCGAAATCGGGGGCCGGCAGCCCGCCCGGCCCGACCGGCACGAACAGCCCCGATCCGCGCAGATCGGTGGCGATCACATCGGCGATCTGGCGGCCGAGCGCATCGGTTGCGCCCGCCTCGGTCTGCTGCGCAGCGGGGGTGGCGAGCGCGGGCACGGCGATTTTCAGGTCATCGCCGCTCGCCGCCGTCACATCGACGCTCAACCCGGCAGGCGGCGCGCCCCC
>DBAW01000199.1:1383-3008 GCA_002291855.1 Sphingomonas sp. UBA1000 | reverse complement strand
CGGTCAGTGCCGCGACCAGCGCCGTCAGCCTTGTGATCCTGTTCATCCCTGCCACCACATTGTCCCCGTCAATCCGTCCACACCCGGCGCATCGGCCCGGGTCACAATCCCTCGTAAAGCTGCGGCCGGATCACCCGCCATGCCGCATAATATTGCTTCGGCAGCCGATAGGGTGCCGCGCGCCTGACTGCCGCCAGCGCCCGTTCGACAAACACATCGGCCTGGGCGCGGTTGCTTGCCGTCACCCCGCTCGGCCCGATCACGCGCAGCTCGCCGACGATCGCCCCGTCTTCCGACAGGTTGGCGACGATGGTGACGCGCAGCCGGTCGACATCGGCACCGCTGGGCGGCTTCCAGTGCGGCTTGAGCTGGCGGATCAGCTCGGCGGCCAACGCGCCCTGTTCTTTCGGTCCGATGGGCGCATCGGTTGCGGTGCTGCGGCTGGCCGAGGCTTTTTCGGCAATGCCTTTCAGGAAATCGGGGCCGAGCCGCGCGCCCTTTGGCGGCGCTGCGGCGCTGGCCTCGGCGGGTTTGCGCAGCGGTTTCGCGGCTTCGGCCGCTGTTTTGGCCGGGGCCGGCTTGTCGGCGGCACGCGGGCGCGGTGCGGGCGCATCGGGCTTGGGCGTGGCAACCGGCTCGGCCGCCGGTTCGGGCTGGCCCAGTTCGGGGGCGACGCTGGTCGCGGGCTGCACCTTGGCGGGATCGGGCGTTGCCGCCTCCAGCCCGACATCCTCGACAAACTGCACCTCGACCGGGGGCCGGTCTGCCGTCAGCGGCAGCGGCGCGGCCAGGAAACCGAGCGACAACAGGCCGATGGCCAGCGCATGGCCGCCCGCCGCAATCCCCAGCCCCAGCCGCTCGGCGCGGTCCATGTCAGCGCCGCTCCTCGCCGGTGCTGACCAGCGCGACCTTGTTCAGCCCCGCGCGGTTGAGCTCGCCCAGCACGCGCATCACCCGGCCATAATCGAGCGTGCGGTCGGCGCGCAGATGGATTTGCGGCTTTTCCCCGCGCGCGGCGATGGCGCGCAGCCGGCCGGGCAGATCATCGGCGGTCACCGGCTCCTCGCCGATGGCGATCACCCCGTCGGCGGCAAGCGAGATCACCACCGGCTCGTCGGGCTGGTCGAGCGCGCCCGCGCGGCTTTCGGGCAGGTCGACCGGCACCCCGGTGGTCAGAAGCGGGGCTGTGACCATGAAGATGATCAGCAGCACCAGCATCACATCGACGAGCGGCGTGACGTTGATGTCGGCCATCGGCGCGCGCCCGCGCCCCCGCCGGCCGGAGGGAAGCTGCGCCCCCATCAGCGGTCGGCATCCAGCTCGCGCGACAGCGTCGCGTGGAAGGCGTCGGCAAAGCGCAGCAGCCGCGCTTCCAGCCGGTCGATGCCGTGGCTCAGCCGGTTATAGGCGATCACTGCCGGAATGGCGGCGAACAGGCCGATGGCGGTTGCGAACAGCGCCTCGGCAATGCCCGGCGCGACGACGGCAAGGCTGGTGTTCTGCGCCGATGCGATGGCGGTGAAGCTGCGCATGATGCCCCACACCGTCCCGAACAGGCCCACAAACGGCGCGACGCTGCCGATGGTCGCCAGAATGTTGAGCCGCGCCGACAGCCGGTCGATCTC
>DBAW01000199.1:0-978 GCA_002291855.1 Sphingomonas sp. UBA1000 | reverse complement strand
GCGGTCGAGCGCCGCCATTCGCGGATGCCGGCGGCAAGGATGCGGGCGGCGGGGATTTCGGCCTCGCCATGCCGGTCGAAAAACCGGTCAATGTCCTGGGCCTTCCAGAACTCGCGCTCCAGCCGGTCGCTGTCGCCGCCTGCCCGGCGCAGCTTCGCGCCGGCGGCAAGGATGATCGCCCAGCTCCAGATGCTTGCGGCAAGCAGGCCGATCATCACCGCCTTCACCACCAGATCGGCCTGCTGGAACAGGGCGATAGGCGACAGGCTGGCGGGATCGCCGGGCAACAGGGTCGGGTCCAAGGTCAGGCTTCCTCCAACAAAGCGGCGAACAGCTGGGTCCAGGCGCGGGGCTGACGCCGGGGCCGGCCATCGGGGCCGACAAAGGCTGCCAGCACCTCCGCCTCGGTCAGCATTTCGTCGCCGCGCATGACTGTCTGATGAATATGAACGGCCGGGGCCGTGATCCGGGTCAGCCGGGTGAGGATCAGCAGATCATCGTCGAGCCGTGCCGGCCGGCGATAGCGGATGCTGAGATCGGCGACCGCATAGACGCCGCCGCCCGCCTCGTGCGTCGCGCGCTGGTCGATCCCGGCGACGCGCAGCATGTCCGAGCGTGCCCGTTCCATATAGCGCAGATAATTGGCGTGATAGACGATGCCCGCCAGATCGGTGTCCTCGAAATAGACGCGCACCGGGAAACGGTGGGTGCGGCCGACAAAGCGGCCCGAGGCGGGAAGATCGCGGCTGTCCATCGCGCCCGCCTTAACCGATTGCGACTCGGGCGACCAACCCCCGTTTCGGGGACAGGTTGAAGAGGGGGGGCCGGTCAGTCGAACAGCCCGCCTGCCTCGCCGCCGGGCACCTCCAGCCCCAGATGCGTCCAGGCCGGGCCGTTCAGGCAGCGGCCGCGCGCGGTGCGTGCGACCAGGCCGAGCTGGATCAGATAGGGCTCGATCACATCCTCGATGGTGTCGCG
>DBAW01000179.1 GCA_002291855.1 Sphingomonas sp. UBA1000 | reverse complement strand
TGTCGGTGCCGTGCCAGCTGGGGTTCCAGCGGCCGGTGGCGGTTGGCATCGGCATGCTCAATGTCGTGATCGAACGCGCGGCCACGGCCCCGTCCGAACCGGCCTTGCAGATCGGGGCGGACAGCGCGGTGCAGCCGCTCGCCAATGTCGTGCTGCACCATCTGACGGTTCCGGGGGTCGATATCTCCGGGCGGTCGAACCTTGCCTATGCCGATGTTGCCGGCGCGGCCGGAGTGTCGAAGCGGATCAGCCGGCGCGCCTGCATCTTCAGCCAGTTCAACATCAAGAGCGACACCTTCGGGACCGGATCGGGCCGCACCGGCAACTGGCATCCGCGCTATGGCGTGGGGTCGGCGTGGAATGTGGTTGCACGCGGCGACACCGACGGCGCGACCGCACCCGATGCAAGCGGCGGCAACTGGATCGGTGAATATGCCGATCCGGGCACGGCGCTGCAGGCGAGCATCGCCTTCATGTCCGATCAGGCCGGGCAGGCCCGGCTCGGGGGCGGCGATTACCGGCTGACCGGTGCGTCGTCGCCTGCTTATGGCCGCATCCCGGGTGGCCGGGGGCTGGCCGCGTTCGATCTGGTGGGCACCGTGCGTCGCCAGGACGGCAGCGGCGCGGCCGGGGCGTTTGAACGGACCGTCTGACCGGTCCGGTCACCGACAATCCATAGCTGACCCGGGCGGCGGCAGCCGTGCCGAGGGGGGAGGCGCATGTGCTGATATTGGCGGAAATGGCCGCTGCGGACCTTGCCGCGGCGCGATCGGCCGCGCGCGACCATGCGCGCATCACCCAGACAAGCGAGGATGCGCTGCTCGATGCGCAGATCCGCGCCGCGCTTGGCCTGTGCGAGGCGTTTTGCGGCTGTCTGGTGCTGGCGCGCGAGGCCGCGCAGATCCTGCCGGCGCGGCCCGACTGGCAGCGGCTTGCCGCCCGGCCGGTCGGCGCGATCCTGGGTGTCGAGGGCATTCCGGCCGAAGGGGCGGCGTTCATGCTGCCGGTCGATGCCTATGCGATCGACATCGACGCGGCGGGCGACGGCATGGTGCGGGTGATCGCGCCGGGCGCGGCGGGGCGGGTGCGGGTGCAGTATCGGGCCGGGCTGGCCCCGGACTGGGCGGCGCTGCCCGCGCCCATCGCCCAAGGCATTGTCCGGCTGGCCGTGCATCTGTTTTCCAGCCGCGAAATGCCGGACGCGACGCCGGTGGCGCTGCCGCCGGCGGCAGTCGCCGCGCTGTGGCGGCCGTGGCGGCGAATGGGGCTTGGCTGATGGCGGGCCCGAGATTTCTGCCGGCGCTTGCCGCGCGCGCGGCGACGCTCGCCGGGCTGCGAACCACGCGTGCCGCCGACCGGCTGGCCGAGGCGCTTGGCCGGGCCGGCGTCCGCGCCGTGCGCACATCTGCCGGGGTGCGGATCAGCGGGCGCGGGCTGCGCCGCCGCCTGCTGACCGATCCCGCCCTGCGCATCCTCGGGAGGTTGATCCGATGACGACCCCGATGCTGGCGGCGGCGATCATCGCCGCGCTTGCCGATGATCCGGTGATCGCGGCGCGCGCCAATGGCGTGTTCCTTGGCCCGCCGCTGCGCGCGACGCCGCCCTGGATCGAGGTCGAGCCGCTGCAATGGGCCGACTGGTCGGTCAAGGACGCGGCCGGGCGCGAGCTGCGCCTTGCCCTGTGGGTGCGGGACGAAGGCGATGATCCGGCGCGGGTCAGCGATCTGGTCGATGCGGTCGATGCCGCGCTGGCGCGGCTGCCGCGCCGCCTGCCCGGCTGGATGCTGGGCGGGGCGCAGATGATCCGCGTGCGGATGCTGCGCGAACCGCGCGGCTGGGCCGGGCTGGTCGAGCACCGGCTGCGGATGCTGGCCGATGGCGGGGCGGCGGCGGACAGCGAACAAGGGAGATACAGCAATGCCGATTGAACGCGGGAGCGCCTTTCTGCTCAAGATCAGCGATGGCGCGGCACCGCCCGCCTATCAGACCATGGCCGGGCTGCGCACGACCCAGCTGAGCATCAATGGCGAGGCGGTGGTCGTGACCAACAAGGGTTCGGGCGGCTGGCGCGAATTGCTGTCGGGGGCGGGGGTGCGGTCGGTGTCCGTGTCGGGCGCGGGGGTGTTCACCGGTTCGGCCGCCGAGGCGCGGCTGAAGGCGCATGCCCTGTCCGGCACGCTGGCCGATTATGAACTGAGCTTTGAGGGCGGGGAGCGGATGCAGGGCCGGTTCCTGGTCGCGCGGCTCGATTATGCCGGCGATTTCAACGGCGAGCGCAGCTACACCCTCGCGCTTGAAAGCTCCGGCGCGGTGGCGGCGCTGTGAGTGCGGCCAACCCTGTGCGCGGCGAGGCGAGCCTGCGCGTCGGCGCGGCCGATCTGGTGCTGCGGCCGAGCTTTGCCGCACTGGTCGCCGCCGAGGCGGAGCTGGGGTCGCTGTTCGCTTTGGTCGAGCGGGCGGCGGGTGGCCAGCTGACCCTGCACGAGATGACGGCCCTGTTCTGGCACTGTCTGCGCGACCGGCCGGCCGAGCTGAGCCGCGAGGCGCTGGGCGAGACGGTGGCGGCGGCGGGGCTGGCCGCCGCGACGCCGGCGCTGGCGGTGCTGCTGCGCCAGATTCTCGAAGGGCGCTGACCATGGCCGAGGGCGGGTTTGCCGCCACCGCCGCGCGGCTGGCCGGGATGGCCGGGGCGATGCTCGGCTGGCGGCCCGACGAGTTCTGGACCGCGACCCCCGCCGATCTCGCGCTCGCCGTCACCGGCCTCGCCCCGGCGGCGGAGCAGCCGGCCGATGCGACGCTGCTGACCCGGCTGAAGGAGATGTATCCCGATGGATGAGGAAATCGAGCGGCTGGTGATCGGCGTGCGCGCCGACACCGCCGGTTTTGCCCGCGATCTGGAGGCGATGCGCGCCCAGCTTGAAGGGCCATTCGGCGACGGCGTGGCGCGTGCCGGGCGCGGGCTGGAGACGGTGCTGGCGCGCGCCGTCCGCACCGGCCGGCTGGGGTTTGAGGATCTGAAGCGGGTGGCGCTGCAGGCGCTGGGCGAGATCGCCGCGTCCGCCGTCACATCGGGCATCGGGGCGATCCTCGCCGGCATTGGCGGGGGGATGTCCGGGGCGGGCAGAAGCGGGGGGATTGGCGGTCTGCTCACCGGCCTGATCGGCGGGCTGCCCGGCCGCGCGACGGGCGGGCCGGTCGGCCCCGGCCAGGCCTATCTGGTTGGCGAGCGGGGGCCGGAGCTGTTCGTGCCGACCATGTCGGGCCGGATCGCGCCCGGCATCGCGCCCGGTGGTTCGGCGGGGCGCGACGTGCGGATCGCGATCACCGTCAATGCGCCCGGCGGCACCGATGCGGCGCAGGCGCTGGCGCGGTCGAGCCGCCAGATCGCGCGCGAGGTCCGCCGCGCGCTCGCCTGAGCGGCTGACGGCACCGGGCAGGGAGGACATCATGGGACATTGGCTCGCCCGGCACCGCAGCGTGCAGGAAACCGGCTTCATCAAGCGGTTCGACCCCCAATATTGGACGGTCGATTTTCCGCGCCCGATGATGGCGTCGGTGGTGACGACCGGTCCCGATGCGCTGCGCGTCGATGCGGTGTTTTACGGGCGCGGCGAGCTGGCCGGGCTGATCTGGTGGTCCGAAGACCAGCACGATCATCCGCTGCTCGCTTATGAAACGCAGCGCGATTATCGCGGCTGCCGGCTGCGCTTCCGCTGGCGGTCGTCAGGGGTGGTGCCGCTCGATGCGGTCAACGGCCCGACATTGACCATCGAGGGGCGCGATGCCGCCGGGCAGGCGCGGGCCTGGTATGTGCGGCTGTGGAATTATGCCGAAGGCAGCCCCGAGGACGCGTGGATCACGCTCGATTTCGGGGCGCTGGCGGGCGGGTTCACGCTGCCGGGCGAAGCCGATCCGGTTTTTGCCGGCGATATCGACCGCATGTTCATCTCGCTGGTGCCGCCCGGCTATGCGCCCGAAGGCGGCGCGCTGCCCGCGCCGGTCGAGGCCTTTGTCGAGCTGACCCGGATTGCGTGTGAGGGCCCGGCTTCGGTGCTGGAGATTGGCGACGTGCTGGTGCCGCCACACAGCCTGCGGATCGCGACCGGCTATGACGATGCCTATAACGTCACCCCCGTCCGGCTGCTGCGCACGATCCTGCACCTCGGCTATCGCGGGGTGATCAATCATTATGTCGGGATGAGCCATTATTTCCGCCTGGCGGGCGGGCTGGTGACGGGGGCGGGCGATCCGCTGTGCACGCCCTGCACCGCATGGCACCGCGATCTGGCGGTGCGGGCGCGGGCGCTGGATTACGGGCTGATCTGGTCATTGAGCTATGAGCTGTTCGATGCCCACTGCCCGGAAGACTGGAAACAGCGCGCGGCCAATGGCGATCCGGCGCTGACCGGCTGGTCGCCGCCCTCCACCCTGTTGTCGCCGGCCAGTGCCGGGGCGATGGCCTATCTGCAGGCGGTGGCCCGCGCCTTTGCCGTCATTGCGCGCGACGCCGGCCTGGCGATGCGCTTTCAGGTCGGGGAGCCATGGTGGTGGGTCGGCCGCGACGGGCGGCTGCATATCTATGACACGGCCGCGCGCGCCGCGCTCGGCCCCGATCTGCCGGTGATCGACGATGTCGGCGCCCCGATGGGGGCAGCCGAACGCGCGCTGCTCGACCGCGCCGGGGCATTGCTTGCCGCGTCCACCGCCGATCTGGTCGCCGCCGTGCGCATGGTCGTGCCCGATGCCGAGGCGCTGATCCTGCTCTATCTGCCGACGATCTTTGCCGCGCCCGATCTGCCGCGCGCGCTCGCCCCGCTTGGCTGGCGCAAGCCCGCCTTCGATGTCCTGCAGCTCGAAGATTATGAATGGGTGACGGACGGGCTGACCGCGCGCAGCGCGCCGGGGCTGGCGGAGATGGCCGCGCGGCTCGGCTATCCGCTGCAAGAGCAGCATTATCTGAGCGGCTTTGTGCTGCGGCCCGAGGAGCGCGCCCAATGGACGCTGATTGCAGACGCGGCGCGCGCCGCCATGGCGCGCGGTGTCGCTGAGACATTTGTCTGGGCGCTGCCGCAGGTGATCCGCGACGGCTTTACCTGGTTCCCCGAGGAGGAGCGCATGGACGATTTCGATGATGTCGCATTTCCGCTGGAAATCGGTCGCGAGGCGAGCATGAGCGCGATGACCTCGACCGCCATTGCCAGCGGTGCCGGCGGCCATGAACAGCGCAGCGCAGAATGGGCCGAGGCGCGGCTGCGCTTCGATGCCGGGCCGGGGGTCAGGTCCGAGAGCGATCTTGCTGATCTGGTGGCGTTTTTTCGTGGACGGCGCGGGCCTGCGCGCGCGTTCCGGTTCCGCGATCCGTTCGATGACCGGTCCTGCGCGGGCGATGCAGTGCCGGGGCCTGGCGACCAGCTGATCGGCACCGGCGACGGCCGCACCAGCCGCTTCGCGCTGATCAAGCGTTATGGCGATGTCACCCGGCGCATCACCCGCCCGGTCGCCGCGACGATCAGGGTGGCCGTGGCCGGCGATGAAGTGACCGGCTTTGCGCTGGAGGCGGGTGGCGTGATCGCGCTCGACCGGCCCCCGCCTGCCGGCGCGGCGGTGACCGCCGGTTTCCGCTTCGACGTGCCGGTGCGCTTTGCCGAGGACCGGCTCGATATCGCCCGCGCCACCTTTCTGGCGGGCGAGGCGCCCAGCGTCCCGCTGATCGAGGTGAAGGAAGGCGGATGACCCCGTTTGCGGATTCGGCGCTGGTCCATCTGGCGCTGTGCTGGCGCATCGAACGGCGCGACGGCGTTGCCATCGGCCTGACCGGCCATGATCGTCAACTGGAGATTGACGGCTTTGTCTATCGCGCCGCGCCCGGCCTGACCCCGTCTGCGGTCGAGCAGGTGATGGGCGGGGAGGCGGACGACGGCGCGATGGAGATCAGCGGCGCGCTGACCGCCGACGCGCTGGACGCGGCCGATCTGGCCGCGGGGCGCTGGGACGGGGCGGCAGTCACGCTGATCATCGCCGATTGGACCGACCCGGCGCGCCATGTCGTGATCGCCGAGGGGCGGCTCGGGCCCGTGAGCGCGGCGCAGGGGCGGTTCACGGCCGAGCTGGCCGGGCCGGAGGCGCTGCTCGCCCGCCCGGTCGTCGAGGAGGTGACGCCCGAGTGCCGCGCGACCTTCGGGGATCGCCGGTGCCAGGTCGATCTGGCCGGCCGGATGCGGATCGGCCGGGTGACCGGCAACGATGGCCCTGTCATCGACCTCGATATCGTTGAGCCGGTGGCCAATGGCTGGGGCTGGGGGCGGCTGCGCTGGCTCGACGGGCGCAATGGCGGGCTGAGCCAGCTGGTGCTGGCGAGCAGTGGTGCGCGCGTCACCCTGGCCGCGCCGCCGGCATTTGCCCCCGTTGCGGGCGAAAGGGTGATGATGGTCGAGGGGTGCGACCGGTTGCTTGCCACCTGTGCCGCCCGGTTCGGCAATGTCCGCAACTTCCGGGGCGAGCCGCATGTGCCCGGCAATGATCTGTTGACGCGGTATCCGCCGCCATGACCGCGATCGTCGCGACGGCGCGGGCGCTTGTGGGTGTGCGTTTTCGCCTGCACGGCCGCGATCCGGCGCATGGCGTGGATTGTATCGGGCTGGTGGCGCTGGCGCTCGGCCGGAGCGCGCCCGGCGGCTATGCCCTGCGCGGCGGCGATCCCGCGCGTGTGGCCGCCGCGCTTGCTGAGGCCGGGCTGGTCCCCGCATCGGCCGATGATCTGCTGCCTGGCGACATTGTGTTGATGCGGCCCGGAGCGGCCCAGCTGCATCTTGGCGTGTGGACGCCGACCGGGCTGATCCATGCCGATGCCGCGCTTGGCCGGGTGGTCGAACGGCCCGGCCCCATTCCCTGGGAGGTGATCGGATCATGGCGACGCTTGTTCTGACGTCGATTGGCGCGGTGCTTGGCCCGGTCGGTGCCGCCATCGGCGCGACGCTCGGCCAGTTTGTCGACCGTCGTGTTTTCGGGCCGCGCGGGGCATTGGGGCCGCGCCTGCAGGATCTGCGGATCCAGACATCGGCCTATGGTGCCCCGATCCCGCGGCTGTTCGGCACGGTCCGGGTCGCCGGCACGCTGATCTGGTCGACCGATCTGATCGAAACCCGGAACCGGCAAGGCGGCGGCAAAGGGCGGCCGAGCACGACCAGCTACAGCTATGCGGCGTCCTTAGCGGTGCTGCTGTCCGGGCGGCGGGTGCGCGCGGTGCGGCGCATCTGGGCGGATGGCAATCTGCTGCGCGGCGCGGCCGGTGACTGGAAGGGGGAGCTGGGCGGCTTTCGCCTGCATCAAGGGGATGAGGATCAGCCGCCCGATCCGCTGATCGCATCGCTTGAGCCGGCCGCCCCCGCCTATCGGGGCTGCGCCTATGCGGTGTTCGAGCAATTGCAGCTGGCGCCGTTCGGCAACCGCATTCCCGCGCTGACCTTCGAGGTCGAGGCCGATCCCGGCCCGATCATGCCCGGCGAGGCGCTGGCGGACCTGAGCGCGGGGGCGGTCGTCACGCAGGGCGGCGATGCTGTTGGCGGGATGATCGTCGCCGCCGACACGCTGGGGCAGGTCATCGAGACGTTTGCCGATCTGTTGCCCGCCCTGCCGGTGCCCGCCGGCCGGGGGCTGCGAATCGGCGGGGAAGGGCCGCCCGTCGCCCTGGGGGCGCTGGAAATCGGGATCGAGGATCGGCAGACGCGCGGCGCGACCATCGGCCCGGCGGTGCTCTCTCTGGGCTATCTCGATCCGGCCCGCGACTATCAGGCCGGGGTGCAGCGCGCCCGGCGGCCGGGGGCGGGGGAGGCGCAGGCGCGCATCGACCTGCCGGTCACGCTCGACGCCGGTGCCGCGCGCCAGCTGGCGGAGCGGGCGATCGATCGCCGGCGGGCGCGGACGCATCAACGCACGCTGCGCTGCGGCTGGCGACGGCTGACGCTTGCCCCCGGCGATCTGGTGCGGACGCCCGATGATGGCCGGATCTGGCGCGTGGCCGAACGGCGGATCGACCGTGACGGCGTTGCGCTCAGCCTGACCGCGCTTGCCAATGGCTCGACCGTTGCGCTGCCCGCTGCCCCCGGGCGTCCCGCTCTGCCGCCAGATGCCGTGCACGGGCCGACGCGCGTGCATCTGCTCGATCTGCCGTCGCTCGACGATACGCCGGTCGCGCGCCCCCGCCTGCTGATCGCCGCCGCCGGGGTGAGGCCGGGTTGGCGGCGCGCTGCGCTGCTGATCGGGCGCGATCCGATGGCGGAGATGCAGCCGATCGGGGACACCGCCGCACCTGCGCTGATCGGCGCTGCGCTGTCGGCGCTTGGCCCGGCCGATCCGGGGCTGTTCGACCTGCGGCACAGCGTGGATATCGAAATGGCGCATGCCGGGATGATGCTGGCGGATGCCGATAACGGCCGCCTGATGGCCGGGGCCAATCTGGCGCTGCTCGGCGACGAGCTGATCCAATATGGCCTGGCCCTGCCGCTGGGCGACGGTCGCTGGCGGCTGTCCCGGCTTATCCGGGGACGGCGCGGCACCGGGGCGGCGGTGGCCGGCCACCGCGCCGGGGAACAGTTCGTGCTGATCGAGCCGGATGCGCTGCGGAGCCATGATCCCCCGGTCGATGCGATTGGCGCGGACATGGTGGTGCTGGCGAGCGGGATTGGCGACCTGCAGCCGGCCGAGAGCCGGGTGCGCGGCATCGGCGCTGCGGTCCGGCCGCTGCCGCCCGTGCACCTGGACGCCCGGCGTCGTGCCGATGGCGGGTTCGACCTGTCCTGGATCAGGCAGAGCCGCGAAGGGGGGCGCTGGATCGATGGCAGCGATGCGCCGATTGGCGAGGAACGCGAGGCTTATCGTGTCGAGATCGCACCGGCAGCGGGCCCGGTGCGCAGCTGGCTGACCGACCGGGCGTTCCATGTCTACAGCCCGGACGAGGTCGCGCGCGATCGGCTGGCCGGTGCCGATGTGACGATGCGGGTCGTGCAGCTGGGGAGCTTTGCCGCGTCGCGGCCGGCTGAAAGGCGGATCGCGATTGTGCGTGAGGCAGCTGCCATGGAGGATGAGCAATGACGGATGGAACGACTGCGCGGCACCGGCTGCCGCTGATCGCGGCAATGCAGGCCCAGAAGGACCTGACCCACAATGAAGCGCTGGTCAGGCTCGACATGCTCGCCCATCCGGCGGTCGAAACCGCTCCGCTCGATCAGCCGCCGGCCGCCCCGCAGGCCGGCCAGTGCTGGCTGGTCGGACCGGCGCCGGTCGCGGAATGGCAGGATGCGCCCGGCGCGCTCGCCTGCTGGACCGGGAATGGCTGGCGGCTCTCGCCGGGCGTCGACGGCATGACCGCATGGGTGATCGACCGGCAGCTCTGGGCCGTGCGCGCGGGCGGCGTCTGGCGGATCGGGGAGGGGCGGTTTGCCTCGCTCAGCATTGCCGGGCAGCAGCTGCTTGGCCCCCGCCAGTGTGACCCGCCAATAAATATACCGAGACAAACCGGCCGGGATTTGGCGGGATAATCCGGGACAAAATGGCAGATTTCCGCCGTTTCCGCGCAAAGGGCTCGCGACGGCGATTTTTTGGCGCGCCGCTTCCCAGATCGCCATGACCGCGCATTGAAAAACGGCAGAAAACTGCGGTGCAAGCACGTTGCAAATCAATGCACTTCCCGGTTTGCGATCCAGTCGCGCCCAAAAGGGCAAAAAAAGCTCGTAAAACAATAAGATACGCGGTTTTTGGGTGCCCGCCAGAAATGCTCTATGCCGCCGCGCGCCGGAGCGTGCGCAAGCGATTATCGATCTGCCGGATCCGTCGCGTGATCTGCGCCCTCTGTCCGTCGAGTTGACGGCGTTCCACTGTCAGCTGCTCGATTTCGGCGGCGCGCGGATCTGACGGCTTCGATGGCGCAGAACGGTGCCGGTTCAGCCATTGCCGTGCGATCCGGTCGGCTTCAGCCTGCGAAATCTGGGGCGCAGTCGTGAAGCCGCCGATCCGCGCGTTATACTGGCCGGGCAGCATCAATCGAGAAGCAGTGGAGCGGATCACCTGCGCTCCGATCTCCCTTGCGATGTTGATCCTGGCCTCGACGACATGCTGCCCGCCAGGCGGATCGCTGGGCGCGAGCCGCCCACCCTGGATCATGAGCGCCTGCACATCCTCGATGACGAGGCCGCCGCCCGCCACGTCAAGGGCCAGCGCGTCCCACCCAGCCCCGAGCAGGACGTCGCGCCGGAAATGGATGTCACGGTGCGGCCGTCCGGCCTTGAGGGCGCAGTCGGCCAAGTCCTGCAGGTAGATGCCCTGGACCTTGTTGTCGGCATCGCACCACACAAGATTGTCTTCAAACAGTCCGCGCTCGCACCCGGCCTCATATCCGGGCACCGCCATCAGCTGCACTGCATCGCCGTGCGGCGACACATGAGCGGACAGGGTCGCATCAAAAGCTAGGTGGAAGCCGCTGAAAATGTTGCGGCGCAGCACGAAGTTTTTCAGCACCGCGCCCTGCAACCCAAAGTTGCCAAGGGACTGGAAATCGCAGTCCTCGATCACGAGGCCGTCCACCCTGTTGATCAAGGCACCCTGATTGCCATCGCCGAGACGGCAGCGGCGCAATGCGATGCGCTCGCCCCTCTCGATGTAGAGCCCGCGCGCATAGCGCTCGTAATCGGACACCACGACGCCTTCGAAATGGCTCTCCTCGAACTCAATATTGGCGCAACCGAACGCCTCGAGAGCGTTTGTCCACCCGTTGCGCGCCCGCTGATCTGCCCTGAAATGGCCCTTGATGCGGACCGGCTTATCAGCCGGAAACCGGTGATTTTTCAGGGCGACGCCAGTCAGCGGAGTGCTGCACTCGATATGTTCGCCGCCGACGCACTTGCTGAGTGCCGCGACAAGATCCTGTGCTGTCGTGATCTGGGCCATCACACGGTCCTTTCAAACGCACCGGCCGCGCCGGTGCCGTCGTTGCGCCGAGCGATGCCGGCCAGATCGAACGCGGACAGCGCCCTGCCGGCCGGGATGCGGCCATAAGCAGGCGACGACGCACCGCTGGGCCGATAGTCGCCGTTGCCCGGCCGCGCCTGCCCGCTCTGGTCGGACACGAACGCGATCGTCGCCTGCAGCGCCGTGCCGGGATCGGCATATTCACCGATCCAGTTGCCGCCGCTCGAATCGGGCGTGGTCGCGCCGTTGGTGTCGCCCAGGGTGATGATGTTCCACCCCGACCCCACGCCATAGCGCGGATGCCAGTTGCCGGTGCGGCCCGATCCGGTCCCGAAGGTGTCGGTCTTGATGTTGAACTGGCTGAAGATGCAGCCGCGCCGGCTGACGCGCTTCGACACCCCCGCCGCGCCGGCAACATCGGCATAGGCAAGGTTGGACCGCCCGGAGATATCGACCCCCGGCACCGTCAGATGGTGCAGCACGACATTGGCGAGCGGCTGGACCGCGCTGTCCGCCCCGATCTGCAGGGCCGGTTCGGACGGGGCCGCGGCCGCGCGTTCGATCACGACATTGAGCATGACGATGCCAAGCGCCATAAGCCGCTGGAAGCCCAGCTGGCACGGCACCGACAA
>DBAW01000172.1 GCA_002291855.1 Sphingomonas sp. UBA1000 | reverse complement strand
CATTGCGCGCGGCGAAACGGTCGGCATCGGCGCCGTCGCGGGCGACCATCCGCGCGGTGGCGGCAGCCACCGGCATGGTCAGCACCAGAGTGCGGTCGGGCATCAGCCCTTCGCTGCCGACGCGGTGCAGCGCCAATATCTCGTCATCGGTCAACCCGCCGGCGAGTCCCTGATAGGCGCGGGTGGAATCGATGAACCGGTCGCACACCACCCAGCAGCCGGCGGCCAGCGCCGGGCGGATCACCCGTTCGACATGGTCGGCGCGCGCGGCGGCGAACAGCAGCGCCTCGGTGCGCGGCGACCAGCGATCGACCGCGCCGGTCATCAACAGCCCCCGGATCGCCTCTGCCCCCGGCGTGCCGCCCGGCTCGCGCGTGGTGACGACATTCAGCCCGCGCGCCTTCAGTGCCTCGGCCAGCAGCAGCAGCTGGGTCGATTTGCCGACGCCTTCCCCGCCTTCAAGGCTGATGAACCGGCCGGTCACGCGCATGGCCCCGTCAAAGGCCCCGTCAATCTCGGAAACACGGGCGGGCGGATCAGGCGGGGCATCGAACCTCTGGACGGGTTGAACGGATCATGACGCGGGCGCGACCGCATCGGCCAGCAGGCCGACCGACAGCGCGTAGAAGTTGGAACAATTATAGTCGAGGATCACGCGATAGTTGCCGGTGAGCAGATAAGCGGGTGCGCCCGGCCCGTCCGGCTCGATCAGGCTTGCCAGCTCGTCATCGGCCAGCACCGGGCCGCTTGTCTGCACGACGCCGCGTGCGCGCCATTCGGCCACAGTCAGCCAGCGGCTGTGCCGGTCATGCACGCGCGGGCAGCGCGGCGAGTCCAGCCGCCCGGCAATCGCCTGCCGGTCCAGAAAGGGCGGCGCGCTCGCCGGCACGCCCCAGGGCCGGCCCCGCCGCCACCCGGCATCGACGAAATAGGCGGCAATGGAGGCGAGCGCATCGGCCTCGCTGCCCCAGATGTCGGCGCGGCCATCGCCGTCGCCGTCGCGCGCGACGCGCAGATAGACGCTGGGCAGAAACTGCGGATGCCCGGTCGCCCCGGCCCAGCTGCCCTTGATCCGTTCGCGCGGGATGCCCCGGTCGATCAGCTTGAGCGTCGCGATCAGCTCGGCGGTGAACAGCTCCCGCCGCCGCCCCTCATAGGCAAGCGAGGCGAGCGACCGGGGCAGATCGAACCCGCCAGTATAGCTGCCATAATTGGTTTCATGCCCCCAGATGGCGACGATCACCGGCGCGGGAACGCCGGTCTGTGCCTCGATCCGCGCCAGGATCGGGGCCAGCGCCTGATAGCGCGCGCGACCACGGGTGATGCGCGCGGCATCGACATGGCGGGCGCGATAGGGCGCAAAGGCCGGAATGCGCGCGGCGGGCGCGGTGGACGCCGGATTGCCGCCGGGCTGCGACCGGTCCAGCTCGATCACGCGCGGGTTGAAGCTGAGCGTCGGCAGCACGGCATCGAGCGTCGCCGCACTCACTCCCTCACCCAGCGCCCGGGCACGCAGCTGCGCCAGAAACGCGGCAAAGCCAGCCTCTGCGCCAGCCCCCGGCGTCGCTGCGGCCGGATCGCCTGTCTGGGCGATTTGCGCCACACCCGACTGGCCCGGAGCCGCCGGAACACCGCCTGCTTGCTGCGCCAGTGCCGGCCCGGCAAGCAACGCCGCCAGCGCCCCTCCCCGCAGCCCTGCGCTCCACAGCCCTGCGGCCCTGCGCCATGATCCGCCCATCGCCATCTCCTCGCCCCTTCCCTGCCACAGGAGCGGGCGGGCGCGAAGATGGCTTGTCGCACCCCCGCCACCGCCCGTCCCGGCTTGTTTTGCCTTTGTGGCGGCGCGCGGCAACGGGCCGGGACGCAATGGGATGCCCCTGCACCATCATGACGGTGCGGTGATGTGGTCGCTGCCCACCGGCGTCTTCACCGCCTTTGCCCGCAAAGCGCCGGTCCGCTTTCGGCTATGGTCGATCAAGCCTCGCCAGCGCTTCAGGCGGGTTTTTCCGGTGTCCGCATGGTGATCACTTTCGCGGAAGCGGGAACACGTCGCCTCCCGGCGTGCCAAGCGTCGGGAGTGGCCGCGGCACCAGCGTCGGCACCGGTTCGCGCAGGATCTTCGCTTCCAGCAGCGCGATCGCCGCGCGCAGCTGCGCGTCTTCGCCCCTGAAGCTTGCGGCCGGCGGATTGTCGATCTCATGATCGGGCGACACGCCATACCCCTCGACGATCCAGCGCCCGTCGATGCTGTACTGCGCGTTCTCGGCGATCCGCACCCCGCCATTGTCGGCAAGGCGGTTGCGATCCGACAGCCATATGCCCGCCCCTGCGGTCCGCTGACCAATGAGCGGAGCCAGCCCGAGCGCCTTGACCGCACCGGCAAAGGTTTCGCCGTCCGAATAGGTGCGCTCGTCGATCAGCACCGCGACATGGCCGCGATAGGCGTTCTGCATGTTGGTCGTCGCGGTCCCGGTTCCGTCGGGCTTTGCCCAGAACGCCCAGGCGCGGCGCATCAGCATGGCGACAATGATGCTGTCGATGTTGCCACCATTGTTGCCGCGAACGTCGATGACAAGGCCCGGCTTGTCGAGCTGCGGAAACCAGTCGCGGGCAAAGCTTGAAATGTCGGACGATCCCATCGAACGCAGGCTGATATAGCCAATCTTCCCGCCCGACAGCGTGCTGGTCTGGGCGCGCTTCACCTCGACATGATCGAGATAGCTTGCCGTCTCAAGGCCCTGGATCGTCATTGGTTCCACGATCGCGCTGAGTTTCGTCCCCGCGCGCGCGAGATCGAGCCGGACCTGCTGCCCCGCCTTGCCCGCCAGCGCGAGCCGGAGATCGGCAAGCGAGGCGACCGCACGGCCATCGACCAGCCGGATGACATCGCCCTCACGCACATCGACGCCGGGGCGGCGCAGCGGGGGGCGCAGCGACACCAGATCGTCCTCCGACCGCAGAATGCGATCGATGCGGAGGCCCTGCGCGACCGGGGTATAGCTCGCCCCGAGAAACGCCATGGCGGGGTTCTCGCTGTCGCCCGGCAGATCGCCGGCGCGCACCTGGCTGTGGAGGATGCCGAGCTGCGACGCCATCAGGCCGAGGATCGTGTTGAGTTCGGCGCGGTGGCCGATCCGCTCGAGCATCGGCTCATGTGCGGCGCGCACCGCGTTCCAGTCGACCCCGCGCAATGCCGGATCATAGGCGAAGTCGCGGTGCATCCGCCAGGCATCGACAAACATCTGCCGCCATTCGGCCCTAGGATTGACGATCAGCCGCCAGTCGTCGAGCCGCAACAGGAACGGCGCAGGCTTTTCCGGCATCTTCGCCTCGGCCGGAACCAGCGCCAGCACGGGCTTGGCCGGCGCACCGGTGACGACCATCGCGGTTTTGCCGTTGGCGGCCAGCGCAAAGTCGAGCGCGCCCTTGGCGAAGACCTCCTCTTTGGGATCGCTCTTGTCGATGGCGATCGCAACCACGTCGCCGGCCCCGCCCCCGCCGCCGTCTGCGTCGCGACGGGTGTAGAGGAACTTCTCGCTGGCCAGCAGCTGCCCGCCGACACCCGGCTTGGCAGGCACCTTGTAAAGGCGCTCGGCAAGACCGGAGAGCACGATGCTGGCGGGTTTTTGCGCCTTTTCTGCCCCGGCCTTGGCTGTGTCCTTGCCCCGCTCGCCAGTCGCTGCGGCAGCCTCGGCCTCGCGCTTCTCGCGATCCTCCTTGCTCATCGTGAGCTCATTGTCCTCGCGGAAGCGGAACCTGGCCGCGGGGTCGAGCTGGAGAGCGTAAATCTCACCACGCTTGGGAAAGGCGACGCCCATGTTGCGGTCGCCCCACGGGCTGCCCGGCGTCGGATCGAAATTGCGGTCGGACAGGAAATACAGCCACGCCCCATCATGCGCGAAGGCGGGCGCATAGTCGTTATACTTGCCCGATGTCGCCTTGACCCGCTCACCGGTTGCAAGGATCTGCACGTAGAGATCAGAGGTATTGCCGCCATTTGCCGGCGATGTCTCCGCATAGGCGATCATCTTGCCGTCAGGCGAGAAGACAAGGTCGCGGAACGGGCTATCGTCGCCCGTGACGTTCTTCGCCAGCAGCGTGACGCGCCCCGTGGCGACATCGACCTTCTGGAGCCGCGCCGCCTTGTCCCAGACCACCAATGTCTTGCCATCAGGGGCCACGGCGAAGGACCAGATATGGGCGTCATACCCCTTGGTCACCGCCGTCGGTGCGCCCGTGCCGTCCGCCGGCATTGCGAAGATGTCACCGCGATCCCCCTGGTCGAGGATCATGAACGCCTTGCCGCCCGCGCCACCCAGCACGGCCTGCCGCGCGCGCGCCGCCACCGGCACCGCAAACTCGACCCGCCGCAACTGCTTGGGCGCCGCCAGCGCGACCCGCCCCCGCGCCGTGATCGCGACCGTCTCCCCCGACGGCGAAATGCGCGCCGCCTCAAGCTGCCCAAGCGGCTCGCCAAGCGCGCGGATACGGGTCTGTTCCCGATCGGTCACAAGGTCGATGGAGAGCTTGCTCAGGCGGCCGCTCGCCAACGACACGGCATAAAGATCAGCTCCGTTCTGGAGGAAGGCGGTATCGCCGTCGATGCTTGCATGCAGCACCGGAAAGGGCAGGTCGGGCGACACCTGCCGAAGGTCGCTTCCATCCTCCGCGACCGACCATAATGCGTCCTTGCCGCTCTTGTCGGACAGGAACCAGATGCGCCCGGCTGCCGACATCGGGTGCCGGATCGGCGCACCGAAATCGGCGAGCAGGCGCACGGCCTCGGCGTCAGACCCCATCGTCCAGCGCCACAATTGCTCCATCCCGCCGCCACGATAGAGCACCGCATTGTCACGCGCGCGGGCGTAGAGGCCGCGACGGGAGAAAAACAGCGTGCGGCCATCGCTGCCAAAAGTCGCATCCGTGGCCCGCCACAGCGGGACAGGTGTCGCCTCCCCGCCCTGCGGAGAGACAGTGTAGAGCACCTCGCCCTGACCGCCGCCAGCAAGCCGTGACGAGAACATCACACGCCCATCCGGCGTCCAGCCGATCACCTGGATAAAGCCACCCTCGAAGGTGAGGCGACGCGGCGTGCCGCCCGCCACGGGCATGACATAGACATCGCGCTCGCTGTCATAGGCGGCGCTGAATGCGACGAGCCTGCCGTCGGGAGAGACATGGGCCTCCCGCTCTTCGGCCGGATGGTTGGTGAGCCGCACGGCTGTCCCGCCTTCGCGGCCGGTCCGCCAAAGGTCGCCTTCGCTTGCAAACACCAGCACATCACCGCGCGCGCTCGGATATTGATAAAAGCCCTCTTCGGCGGCCACCGGCGTGACGGCGAACGCACAAACGCCCGCGATCAATCTCCCGAACAGTCTCATAATGTCCCCCCTGTCGCCTCGCCCGTGCTGGCCGGCATATCGCATTTCGCGCCGGCACAGGGCCGACCGACCTTATGCGACGGATCGTCGGGCGGCACGCGAGATACACCCGATTTTCTGTAAAGGGTCGATCCGATCCGATGAGCAGCGCAGATCCGCCCCGGCGGCGCGGGCGGGCTGCGCGCTCAGCCGTGATACTTCGCGTAGC
>DBAW01000060.1 GCA_002291855.1 Sphingomonas sp. UBA1000 | reverse complement strand
TGCGGTGGCGACGCTTGCCGGGGTCGTGATCGCCCATTTGTGCCGCGAAGCGATTGCCGGTCCCTATGTGACGACCGTGGTGCGGATGGAGGCGCTTGCCGCCGGTGATCTGGAAAGCCCCATTGCCCATACCGATTATACCGACTGTGTCGGCCGGATGACGCGCGCGATGTTCGTGTTCCGCGACACCGCCCGCGCCCAGCTGACCAGCCGCGCCGAGGAACAGACGCTGGTGACGGGCATTTTCGGCACCGCGCTGGCCTCGCTGCGCCAGGGCGACCTGACCGTGCGCATCGCGGCGGACGTGCCTGTCGCCTATCGCCAGCTCAAGACCGATTTCAACGACATGGCGGAAACGCTCCAGGCGCTGGTGACCGCGCTCGGCGACAGCAGCCGGACGATCATGGGCGGATCGAGCGAGATTGCGAGCGCGGCCGGCGATCTGGCCCGCCGCACCGAGGCCAATGCCGCCAGCATCGAGGAAACCGCCGCCGCCATCGCGCAGATGCACGAGCGGCTGGGCGAGGTTTCGGCATCCGCCCGCAGCACGGTCGACCGCGCCGACCAGACGCGCGAGACCGTTTCGGCCGGGCGGACGACCGCAAACGAGGCGGTGGCGGCGATGGAGCGGGTGTCGGAAAGCGCCAAGGGCATCGACAGCGTGATCGAGGGCCTCGACAAGATCGCGTTCCAGACCCGGGTTCTGGCGATGAACGCGGCGGTCGAGGCGGGGCGCGCGGGCGAGGCCGGGCGCGGCTTTGCGGTCGTCGCCGATCTCGTCTCCGCACTCGCGATGCGCGCCGAGGAAGAGGCCAAGCGCGCCCGCGACCAGCTGACCGTCACCCAGACCGACATCGGCAGCGCGGTCGGCGCGGTCGAGCGGGTGGACACGGCGCTGGCGGCGATTGCCGATGATGTCGGCACCGTCCATGCGCTGCTGGCCGACATTGCGCGCGACAATGCCGCCCAGTCCGCAGCCATCACCCAGATCAATGCCGCGATCGGATCGATGGACCAGTCGACCCAGCAGACCGCGGCGATGGTGGAACAGACCTCTGCCGCGGCCAACACGCTGATGGGTGAAGCGGGCGTCCTTGCGGACCGCGCCTGGGCGTTCGACACCGGGGGCGCACCGGGCGGCGACCGCGGCGGACGCCCCCATGGCCAGCGCGCGCCCGCGTTGCGGGTGGTTTCAGACCAACGGGCCGGAATGCGGTCCGCGCGCATGGCCGTCGACGCCGGGTGAACCAGCCATCAGAGCATTTTCAAGCCGGGCTGAATCGCCCGGCGACTCGGAAAATGCAGCCGGGCGGCATCAGCCTTTTTTGAGGTGCCGGCGGCCGAGCAGTTCGGCGATCTGCACGGCGTTAAGCGCCGCGCCCTTGCGCAGATTGTCGGACACGCACCACAGCGCCAGGCCGTTTTCGACCGTCGGATCCTCGCGCACGCGGCTGACATAGGTGGCGAACTCGCCCACGCATTCGATCGGCGTCACATAGCCGCCATCCTCGCGCTTATCGACGAGCATCACGCCCGGGGCCTCGCGCAGCAGGCGCTGGGCGTCGGCGGCCGAAATGTCGTTTTCGAACTCGATATGGATCGCCTCGGAATGGCCGACGAACACCGGCACGCGCACGCAAGTGGCGACGACCTTGACCTTGGGATCGAGGATCTTCTTGGTCTCGACCACCATCTTCCATTCTTCCTTGGTCGACCCGTCGTCGAGGAAGCTGTCGATATGGGGGATGACGTTGAAGGCGATCTGCTTGGTGAACTTCTTCGGTTCGGCCGGGTCGCCGACAAAGATGTTGCGGCTCTGCTCGAACAGCTCGTCCATGCCCTGCTTGCCCGCGCCCGACACCGACTGATAGGTCGCCACGACCACGCGGCGGATCTTCGCGAAATCGTGCAGCGGCTTCAGCGCCACCACCATCTGCGCGGTCGAGCAATTCGGATTGGCGATAATGTTGCGCGCCTTGTAGCCATCGATCGCCTCGGGATTCACCTCGGGCACGATCAGCGGCACATCCGGTTCCATCCGGTAGAGCGACGAATTGTCGATCACCGTGCAGCCGGCAGCGGCAAAGCGCGGCGCGTGGATGCGCGTCGCCTCCGACCCGATGGCGAACAGCGCAATGTCCCAGCCGGCGGGATCGAAATGCTCGATATTCTGGACCTTGACCGTGCGTCCGGTGTCGCCCAGCTCGACCTCTTCGCCCTGGCTGCGCGACGATGCCAGCGCGGCCAGCTCGCTGATCGGGAATTCGCGTTCCGCCAGAATGTTCAGCATCTCGCGGCCGACATTGCCGGTCGCGCCCGCGACCACCACCCGATAACCCATGAAGCGCCTCCTCAAGGGGGTGGCGCGTAGCGGGCGGGCACTGGCCTGTCCAGCACCGGGCGGGCGCGGGGCGTCCTCCGGGGGCGGGTTGCGGGCCAAGATTTTCTTGGGCCGACAAAAGCCGGGGGCGGCACCCCGCCCGCCCCCGGCCTCGCAATCAGGCGAAGGCGATGCGCGTCCGCCGGCGGCGCAGCCCGGCCCCGGCAAGGCCAAAGCCCGCGACCATCATCGCCCAGGTCGCGGGTTCGGGAACCGCATTGCCCGAAAACCGCACTTCTGACAGGCCACTCGCCCAGTCGCGCTCGGCATAGGTGCCCTCAGCATGGTTGGACAGGATGTCGATCCGCACGAACCGCGCCTCGCCCGCCAGCGTGAAGTTCTGCGCGGCGAGCGCCTGGCCGGTGCCGAGCGCCAGCCGCGCATCGAGCGCGCGGGCATAGCTGGTGCCGTCGCGCGACACGAAGATGCTGAAATCCTTCACCCCGCGCAGGATGGTCGACATGAACTCGGCCGGATTGCCGAAGTTGTAGTTCCACAGGCTGACGCCGTTCAGCGCATAGACATCGCCCAGATCGAAGGTCAGCGACGCCTGATTCACGCCCAGATTGGTCATCCACATATTGGCGAAACCGGCATCATGGGTCGCGCCGGTGAGGCCGCTGCCGTTGATCAGGTTGACGGCGCGATACTGACCGAAAAAGGAAAAAGTGTCGCTGGCGGTGACGCCGACCGGCACGATGGTGCCGGCGGCCGCCGGCGCGCCCAGCGCCGAAGCCGCGAGCGCGGCGGCGAAAACATGCTTGATCATGAACCATACCCCTTGGCTGACAGGCGCCGGCGAGCGGCGCCGGCGCAGCCTTAGGGATGGGCTGAGACGTCCGTGTTAACCATTTGCGAAGATTTTATTTTCAGCACGGGGCGACCGGCCGGACGGGAACGCAACATCCCCGCCCGGGCCGGACCGGCCGGGTCAGGCCGCGCGCGGGGCGCTCTGCCGGACGCCTTCATCGACATGGTCCGCGAACTGCGCGAAATTGTCGATGAACTGCTGGACGAGCTTGCGCGCCGTCGCGTCATATTCGGCGGCATCGGGCCAGGTCGCACGCGGATCGAGGATCGCGCTGTCGACGCCCGGCACCGCGACCGGCACCTGAAAGCCGAAGAACGGATCGGTGCGGAAGGTGGCATTGGCGAGCGACCCGTCGAGCGCGGCATTGAGCAGCGCGCGCGTCGCCTTGATCGGCATGCGGCGGCCGACGCCATATTTGCCGCCGGTCCAGCCGGTGTTGACCAGCCAGCAATCGACATTGCCGCGCGCGATCCGCTCCTTGAGCAGATTGCCATAGACGCTCGGATGGCGCGGCATGAACGGCGCGCCGAAGCAGGTCGAGAAGGTCGCATCCGGCTCGGTCACGCCGATCTCGGTCCCCGCGACGCGCGCGGTATAGCCGGACAGGAAGTGGTACATCGCCTGATCCGGGGTCAGCCGCGCGATCGGCGGCAGCACGCCATAGGCATCAGCGGTCAGGAAGATCATGTTGCGCGGCACCGGGCCGAGATTGTCGCGCGACGCATTGGGAATGAACTCGATCGGATAGGCGCCGCGGCTGTTTTCCGCGAGGCTGTTGTCGTCGAAATCCAGTTCGCGCGTGTCGGGATCGATCACGACATTCTCAAGCACCGTGCCGAAGCGCTTGGTGGTGGCGAAGATTTCCGGCTCAGCCTCGGGCGACAGGCGGATCATCTTGGCATAGCAGCCGCCCTCGAAGTTGAACACGGCGGTGTCCGACCAGCCATGCTCGTCATCGCCGATCAGCGTGCGGCTGGCATCGGCCGACAGCGTCGTCTTGCCGGTGCCCGACAGGCCGAAAAAGATCGCGGTGTCGCCGTCCGGGCCGATATTTGCCGAGCAATGCATCGGCATCACGCCCTTGGCCGGCAGCAGATAATTGAGAATGCCGAACACCGACTTCTTCATTTCGCCGGCATAGGCGGTGCCGCCGATCAGGATCAGCTTTTCGGTGAAGTTGACCGCAATCACGGTTTCCGAACGACAGCCATGCCGGGCCGGATCGGCCTGGAAGCTCGGCAGGTCGATGATCGTATATTCGGGCACGAACCCGGCGAGCGCCGCGCGGTCGGGGCGCACCAGCAGCGTGCGGATGAACAGATTGTGCCACGCAAACTCGTTGATCACGCGCACATTCACCCGGTGTTCGGGCTGCGAACCGCCATAGAGATCCTGGACGAACAACGTGTCCTTGGTGCCGAGATGGGCGAGGAAATCGGCCTTGAGCGCGGCGAACTGGTCGGGGGTCATCGACTTGTTGGTCTTGCCCCACCACACGGTCGCGTCGGTTTCGGCGTCACGGACGATGAATTTGTCATTGGCCGAACGGCCGGTGTGCTTGCCGGTCTTGACGACCAGCGGCCCGTCCTTGGCCAGCACGCCCTCGCCCCGGCGCACCGCCTGCTCGACGAGCGGCGCGGTGCCGAGATTCCAGTGGAGCGTCGCCCCGGTGTCGATTCCCTGATCGGCAAGAGTGAAATCAGGCACATGATTGGACACGGACATCCTCCAGCAAAACGCATTGGCGCACGCGCGCGTGCATTCGAATGCAGGCCGCATATCCACCCGCCGCGCCCTGAGTCAAATGGGTCGCGGCCGATTGGTCCTATCCGGGACAGTTGTCAGATAACTTAACGCAGATCATTCAGGATTAACGAAAATCCGGCCGGCCGGCGCGGCGCAGCGCGGCGGAAAACTGCCGCAAAACTGCCAGAGGGTCTGTAAGCCGGGTTCTGTCCATCCCGGAACGGGTCCGGGACTGGGCGATCATTCCTCTCGGGCCGCCATTGCTGACGGCCTCCAGCAACCAACCCGGGCGACTGGGCCGGAACAAGGCCCTGCGGGTTGCCCCGCGCGCCGCCCCTATTCGGTCTTGCTCCCGGTGGGGTTTGCAATGCCGTCCCCGTTGCCGGGGCCGCGGTGCGCTCTTACCGCACCCTTTCACCCTCGCGTCGCCGAAGCGGTCGCTTGTCTGCTCTCTGTTGCACTGTCCCTGATCCCCGGCCGCTGGCCGGAAACCGCCGGGCGTTACCCGGCACCGCTGTTCCGTGGAGCCCGGACTTTCCTCGGCACCGCTTGCGCGGCGACGCGACCGCCCGACCCTCTGGCCCGTTCCCCTTAGCGCCCGGCGGCTGCCGCGTCACCCATCTTGTCGCCGGCTCAGTCGTCCCCCTGCGGCCGCGGCAGCAGCAGGGCGAGCAGGATCGCGCGGCATTCGGCGTCGATGGTGCCGTCGATCAGTTCGGGGCGGAAGCGGCGCTGAAAGGCGACGACCGCCGCCAGGCTGTCGGTCACGTCATAGCCGAAGCGTTCGAGCGCGAGCAGGAAGCCGCCATCGCTCCAGCCCGGATCCATCAGGTTGCGCGTCGGGCGCGGCAAAGCGAGCCGCAGCCGCGCCAGCCGCCCCCAGGGGAACAGCTCGCCCGGATCCTGTTTGCGGGCCGGGGCGATGTCCGAATGGCCGACAATGTTGCCGCGCGTGATGCCGTGCCGGTCCTTCACATCGGCGACGAGCGGGATCAGCGCCTCGATCTGCGCGTCGGGGAACGGGCGATAGCCGAACTCATGCCCCGGATTGACGATCTCGATCCCGATCGAGGCCGAGTTGATGTCGGTCACGCCGCGCCAGTGCGACAGCCCGGCGTGCCAGGCGCGCTTGTCCTCGCCGACCATGCGGACGACCTGACCATCCTCGGTCACCAGATAATGGCACGACACCTTGGCTTCGGGGTCGGCCAGCCGGGCGATGGCCGATGCGGCATCGGCCATGCCGGTATAGTGCAGGACGATCATCGTCACCGGCAGGCGGCGCTCGTCCCAGTTCGGCGACGGCGTGTCGATGATCTCCCTCACCCTTCATCCCCCTGCCCGGGCGTTCCGGTTCCGCTCAGCTGTCGCTGCTGCGGGCCTCGCCACTTTGCGCACGCGCCGAACGGAGCGTCACGATCGCCACCCCGGTCAGCGCCACCACCCCGCCCAAAATCATCATCGGCGTCAAGGGCGTGGCGAAGAACAGCGCCGCCGCCGCGACCGAAATCACCGGCGTTGCCAAAGTGAGCGGCATGACGACCGCAATCGGATGGCGCTGGAGCAGCCACGCCATCGAGCCATGGCCCATGATCGTCGAGCCGATGGCGGAAAAGGCGATCCAGCCGATGCTGGCCAGCGGCAGCGCGGGGATTGCGCGCATCGCCGCCGGCTCGAACGCCCAGGCGACCGGGCCGAGCACCGCCGCGCCGATCAGGCCGATCCAGCCATACATGGTCAGCACATTGACGCCGGTCAGGCCGCGCTGGATCAGCGAGGCAATCGCCCAGATCAGGCTGGCGAGCGCGGTCAGCGCGATGCCCGGCACCTCATTGGCCGCGCGCGGATCGAACAGCAGGATGCCGACCCCGGCCAGCGACAGCGCGACCCCGGCGATGCGGTAGCGGTGAATGCGCTCCTTGAGCACGATGACCGCAAGGAGCATCGAAAACGGCACGCCCAGCTGGCCGGCAATCGCCAGCGCACCGACATTGGTCGCCACCGCCAGCGACATGTTGATGGCGATGAAGAACAGCCCCCCGGTCAAAACGCCAAGGCCGAGCAGCGCCGGCATCCGCCCCGGCACGATGCGGATCCAGCTGCCGCACACCAGCAGCACGATCAGCTGGCGGATGAACGCGGCGGTCAGCGGCTCGACCGCGTCGACGGCCATTTTGACCGCAATGATGTTCAGCCCCCAGAGCAGGTTCATCACCAGCACGACCATCAGATCGCGCGGCCCGAGGCGGGAAAGGGTCGCGGCCATGCCGGGCGCTGTAACGGGTGAGGCGGCGGGCGCAAGCGTCGCGCGCCCCGGCAGGACGATTGGCGGGCGGCCGCGTGACGGCAGATAAGGCCTCAGGCCGCCTGACGGCGGATGAGCGACGCGGGGCGGTATAGCCCGCGCAGTTCGGGATCGGATCCGAACCGGTCGGTCTGGCCGATCACCGTCTCGCCCGCGCCCAGCATCAGATAGCCATCGGGCACCAGCGCATCGGCCAGCCGGTCGAACGCGCGCCGCCGCCGCTCGGCGTTGAAATAGAGCATGACGTTGCGGCACAGGATCAGATCGAACCGCCCCGGCACCGGATCGTCGAGCAGATGATGGCGCTTGAACCGCACCCGGCCGGCAAGCGCGGGGCGCACCCGCCATGTCTCGCCATCCTGATCGAACCAGCGCAGCATCGAGGTGATCGGCAGGCCGCGCTGGATTTCGAACTGGCTGTAGCTGCCGCTGCGCGCACGCTCGACCGCCGCCGCCGACACGTCGCTTGCCTGAATGTCGATCGTCCAGTCCTGCCAGCGCGCGGGATCGTTGGCGAAGATCATCGCCAGCGAATAGGCCTCCTGCCCCGTCGAGCAGCCCGCCGACCAGATGGCGAGCCGCCGGTCCGCCGCACGCGCCTCGCGGAGCTGGTCGAGCACGCCGGTTTCGATCAGCCTGAACGCGGCGGTGTCGCGGAAGAAATAGGTTTCATGGTTGAGAAGCGCCGACAGCACGGCGTCGACCAGCGCCGGTTCCGCGCCGCCACGCAGCCGGGCGACGAGATCGCCGAGCGAGGCAATGCCCTGCGCGCGGATCATCGCCTTGAGCACGGTTTCGATCCGCCACAGCCGGTTCGGCCCGATCTGCTGGCCGGTGCGCTGTTCGAGCAGCCCGGCCAGATAGGCGAGCGAGGGTTTGTCGGCGATCATGCGGCGGCCCGGTGGCGGCGCGCGATCAGCTCGGCAATCTGGCGCGGCGGCAGCACCGCACTCGCCAGCCCGGCCGACACCACCGCCCCCGGCATCCCCCAGACGACCGAGGTGTCGCGATTCTGCGCGATGACGCTGGCCCCGCTGTCGGTCAGCCGCGCCGCGCCCTGCGCGCCGTCGCGGCCCATGCCGCTCAGCACCACGCCCAGCGCGCGCGGCCCGTAAATCTCCGCCACCGCCATGAACATCGGATCGACCGAGGGCATGCAGCCGCTCGCCACCCGTTCGTCGGTGATGCGGATGCGCACCGCGCCGCCCACCGTCTCGACGCCCAGATGGCCGATGCCCGGCGCGACATAGCAGCGGCCCGGCAGGATGCGCGCGCCCGGCCGCGCCACTTCCGCCGGGCGATGCGCCATTTCGGCGATCTGGGCGGCAAAAAAGCTCATGAACGCGGGCGGCAGATGCTGGGTAATCAGGATCGGCGCGGCAAAGCCCGGCGGCAGCGCGCCCAGCAGCTCGGACAGCGCATGCAGGCCGCCGGTCGACGCGCCGACCGCAAGGCAGTCGATCGGCCCGTCGGCCAGCGGGCGCAGCCTGGCCGCGCCGGCATCGCCGCCCGCGCCATCGCCCCCGGCCTCCGCCGCCTGCCGGATGCACGGACCGTGCACGGCGCGGCCCAGCCGCAGCAGCTTTTCGGCCAGCACATCGGCAAACCGGCCGCCAAAGGCGCTCGCCCCCGGCTTGGCGAGCGTGTCGGCGGCCCCCAGCGTCAGCGCGCGGATCGTCGCCACCGCGCCCTGTTCGGCCGATGACGACACGATCAGCACTCGCGCCCCGGCACTGGCGGCGAGGATCGCGGGCAGCGCGGTCAGCCCGTCCTGGCCGGGCATTTCGATGTCGAGCAGGATGATGTCGACGCGCGCCCCGGCCAGAAAATCGAGCGCGGCGGCCGCGCTCGCCACGGTCGCGGCGATCTCGAACTCCGGCCGGCTGCCGACCATGCGCGCGAACACCGCGCGTGCGACCGCCGAATCATCGACGATCAGCAGACGGATGGGGCCGGCCCCGGCCCGGTGCGGCGGTGCCTCGGTCAGCGGAGACGGGGACACGGCGCGCGGTTCAGGCGAGGCCGACGATCTGCAGCTTGGACGCCAGCGTGTCGCGGTCGAACGGTTTCATCACATATTCATCGGCCCCGGCCTCGATCGCCGCCTTGATATGGCCGATGCCGCTTTCGGTCGTGCAGAACACCACCTTGGGCCGGCGCGGCAGATCGGCCTCGCCCAGCGCTTTCAGAAACTCCATCCCGGTCATCACCGGCATGTTCCAGTCAAGCAGCACCACATCGGGCGTCGCCGCCTGGCACTGATCGAGCGCGTCGCGCCCGTCCCCGGCCTCGGACACCTGAAAGTCGAGCGTTTCGAGAATGTGCCGCGCAACCTTGCGGATCACCTTGGAATCATCAACGACAAGGCAGGTCTTCATGACGGCAACTCGACTGGTTCTAACCCGGTCTGAACCTAGGCCGATGAAGGTAAGGACATGGTTAAGGCGCGGCTCTGGTTGAGGGCGGGGGGTTGGTTGCACGGGGGTTTGTCTGTTGCGGGGTTGTTTGTTGCGCGGGGGGTTGGTTGCGCGCCTCACGGCGCGGGGGCGGCACCGGCCCGCACCCCCACCCGGCCTCCCATGGCGTATCCTGCCGTTGGGA
>DBAW01000135.1 GCA_002291855.1 Sphingomonas sp. UBA1000 | reverse complement strand
GGCAGGCCGACGCGCAGATCGCCGCCATTGCCCTGCACGACCCCGATACCGCCCATGACATTGTGGACGGTCTTGTCACCCGCCCCCCAGCGTTCATTGTCCAGCGTGGAGAACAGATACTGGCAGTTGATCCACTGGGCGACGACCATCGGCGCGGTCATGATCAGCGTCAGCGCGGAATCATCGTCGTCGCTGCGCCAGTCATAGCTGTGCAGAAAGGCGCGGCCGCCCAGATCGATCTCGCGCGTCAGCGCGCGCGGGCCGATGATGAAGGCGGCGTTGCGCGCCAGCCCCCATTCGGGGCGCACCTCGCCCCAATGGGCGGCGGCGGCGAACAGGCCGTCGCCATGCGTGCCGAGCGCGGGGGCGCGGACGGCGCGGTTGGCCGTCCCCGCCCGCTTGAGCGCGGCGGCAAAGGCCATCGCCTCGTCGCGGTGGCTTGCGGGCAGCGCGTCGAGGTCGAACAGCGCGACCTCGTCGGTCGTCGTATTATGTTCGCCGGCCAGAAACAGCGTGTCCTCGGGGATCGCCTCGCCATCGGCGGCCAGCGCGGCGCGCACATCGGGATCGTTGAGCACCGCCGCCATCGCCCGCGCGTTGATGCCGCCGGCATGGCCGCCACAGGCACCGCAGTCGAGCGCAGCCTTATAGGGGTTGTTGACCGCCTCACCGCCATGGCCGGCGAGCAGCACCAGCCGCGCGGTCCGCCTAGGCATGCCGGTATAGGCGAAAAAGCCCCGTGCCGCGCCGATCCGCGCGTCGAGCGGCAGGCCGGTGCCCTTGGGATCGGTGGCGAGCACCGGGGCGAGCGCGCCGCCATCCTGGCGGCCAAGCCGCCGGGCGAGACCCGGGGCCAGCGTGCGGGCAACCGCGATCAGCGCGGCAAACGGCCCCATCGCCTCGGCGGTCGAAAAGCTGGTCGCCGCCCCCGATTTCAGGCTGGCGATCAGCTCGCGGGTCGCACCCGCACGCCGCTCGGCCCCCAGCGCCGCCGTGCCGGCGGTTCCGGAGGGCGCAAGGTTCAGGTCATAAGCGGGCTGGAGGAGCACCGGCAGCAGCTTGCGGCGATGGCCGCAGGGCGGGCGGGCGGCAATCGGCAGGCCGAAAAACCCGGCATAGCCATAGGTTTCATAATCGCCCTCGGCCTCGACCGCGCGGCGGAACGGTTCCGAGCGCACATCGATGCAGAACACCAGCTGCGCGGCCGGGCGCGTGTCGCCGCTCGGCAGCGCGGCCGCGGCACGCTCGATCGCCGGGACCAGCCGGGCGCGATAGCCCTGCTCGGCCGCTTCCAGCCAGATCAGCCCGAGCGCCGCCTCGTCCATCGCGGCGATGTCGTAAATCTGGCGCGCGCCGGGCAGCGGCAGGCCGGTCACCTGTTCGGGCGTGAGGCCGAAATCCGCGGCGAGGGCGGCGATGATGCCCGGGATCGGATCGGCGGCCGGGGCGCGGCTTTCCTCCGGCCATTCGCGCAGCGCGCAGGCGCGCTCGACCAGCAACCACAGCGCCAGATAATCGGCCATGCCGGCGGGCGCGCCGCGCGCCACATCGGGATCGGCCTGTTCGGTGCGCCAGCGGATATGCCCGGCCCAGCCCGGCAGCCGCGCGATCAGCGTGCGCAGCAGCGCCAGCCGGTTATCGCCTTCAAGGCCGAGTGCGATCAGGCTCTGGTCGATCGCGGCGAGCGGATCGGCAAGCGCCGAATCGATGATCGCCTGCGATTCCGACCCGCCGAAGCGGATGAAATCCGGATCCTTGGCCACCAGCCGCAGCACCGCCGGATACAGGCCCATTTCCCGGTGCGGCATCGGCAGCGCGGCGACCGACTGGTCGAAGAACGCGCCGCACCATTTGGCGATGAAGGCCCGGGCATAGCCCAGCATCTCGATCCCGATCCGTTCGGTCGGGGCGATGATGTGCGCCCGCTCCGCCGGGCGGGCAAAGGCGTCGAAACGGGCGGCGACGGCGGCGCTGAGCGCGGCATCCGGCACCCGCGCCCCGACCCCGCGCAGCCGCGCCATCAGCAGATCGAACCGGCTGACATCGACGCCGACCAGCTCAAACGCCCGGTCGAGACCGCCGAGCGCCGCAATCGCCGCGTCGCGCAGCGCGCCATCATCGACCATGCCGCGCGCGAGCAGCGCCCGCCACTGATCGGCGGCCAGCGTCGGCCGCGCGCCGAACAGCGCCGCGCCCTGTTCGACCGCGCGGGCAAAGGGCAGATCTTCAAAACCGGCAAGCGGATTGACGGCGATCGCGCTTTCGAGCGGCCAGACCGGCGGCACGGCGGCGGCGGCCTCTGCGACCAGCCGGGCAATGCCGGCATGGGCGGTGTCGACGCGATCGAGAATGATGTTCGTGGCCATTGTCTGTCGTCCCTCAGCGGATCAACGCCGGTCCGCCGGTGTTGAGCATGCGGATGTACAAGGTGGCGGGCAGCGGCAGGCGCGCGGCCTGCCACGCCCAGGCGGCAATGAAGGGCAGCATGACGGCCAGCTGCACCCACAGCGACGGCAGCGCGCGCCCGGCCGGCAGCCCCGGCAGCGCCTCGACCAGATGGACGCCGCCCAGATAGGCGGCGACCAGCCCGGCCGACACCAAAGCGAGCATCGCCTGCGCACCGGCCCGGCCGGGGGCACGCAGCAGCCCGGCAAAGCTCGCCAGCGCGGTCAGCAGCGCGAACAGCAGCGGCAGCGGCAGCGCGGGAACCAGCCCGCGGCCGATGACCACCGCTGCCAGCGCGGCGGCGGCAAGGGTGACGACCGCGGTGTCGGCGACGCCCAGCGGTGCCAGCTGCGTCGGGCGGGCACGGCCGATGGTCGACCCCGCGCCCAGGAACAGCCAGGCCTTGAACAGGCCGTGCGCGATCAGGTGCCAGAGCGCGGCGGCATAGGCGCCCAGCCCACAGGTCATGATCATGAAGCTCATCTGCGCGACCGTCGAGCCGCCCAGCGCCCGCTTGACGTCGGGGCGCACGATCATCACCCCGGTGCCGAACAGCGCGCCCAGCGCCCCGATCGCCACCGCCGCCGCCTGCACGACGGGCGCGGCATCGAGGAGCGGGGCAAATCGGATCAGTAGAAAACCGCCGGCATTGACCAGCCCGGCATGCATCAGCGCAGAGACCGGCGTCGGCGCGGTCATCGAGCCCATCAGCCATTTGTGGAACGGCGGCACCGAGCACCGCGCCATCGCCGCGACCAGCAGCAGCGCGGCGAGCGCCGTCTGCACGCCCGCCGGCAGGCCGGGAACCGCTGCCAGCGCAGTGTCGAGCGACAGGCTGCCCGCGAAGATGCCGAGAATCACGAGCGCAACGACCAGCGCGGCATCGCCCCAGGCAAAGGCGATCAGTGCCCGGCGGCGCGCCGCCCCGGCCTCAACCCAGCCGGGGACATGGCCGATCAGCGCGGCAAGCAGCCAGCCGCTCGCCAGCCACGCGAGCCCAAGGCTGACAAGATCGCGGGCCGACACGAACACCAGCACCGAAGCGATCAGCAGCCCGATGCGGAACACGTAAAGATGGAGGCGCGGATCGGCCTTCATATGCCGGCGCGAAAAGCCGATCACGATCGCGCCGACGAACAGGGTGAGCACGGTGATCGCCAGCGACAGCCAGTCGAGCGCGACCATGCCGATGCACGCCGCCAGCGCGAGTCCGCTCGCCGCCGCCAGACCGGCCCAGAGCGACCAGCCCATCACCGCAAGCGATGCACGCCCGGCCGCAGGGCGCAGCAATGCGCCCAGCCCGGCCAGTAGCGGCAGAAGCGAAATGGGAAGCAGCCAATTCATTTCTATCTCCAATCTCGCGCCGGCCTTAGCGCTGATGGACGTCATTTTGGAAACGAATAGATATCATCCGATGCATTGACATGGAGAATGTTTATCGGATAAACGGGTTTCATGAGCATTCGCAATCTCGATCTGGACCTGCTCCGGACCTTCGTCACCATCGCCGACACTGGCGGCTTCACCCGCGCCGGCGACCAGCTCGGCCGCACCCAGTCGGCGATCAGCCTGCAGGTGAAACGGCTGGAGGAAATGCTCGGCCGGGCGGTTCTCGAGCGCTCGTCGCGCACGCTCAGGATGACCGTCGACGGCGAAAAGCTGCTCAGCCATGCGCGCCAGTTGCTGCGCCTCAATGACGAGGCGCTGGCCGATCTGCTCGAACCCGATGTGGCGGGGCTGGTGCGGCTGGGCGTGCCGGAGGATTTTGCGACCGTGCACCTGCCGGTGGTGCTGGCCGCCTTCACCGAGGCGCATCCGCTGGTCGAGCTGGAAGTGACCTGCGACCTCACGCTCAACCTGCTTGAGCGCTTCCGGGCCGGCGATTTCGATCTGGTGCTGGTCAAGCGCGAACCGGCGACGCCGCTGCGCGGGGTGCGCGTGTGGCGCGAGCCGCTGGTGTGGGTGGGCCGCGAACGCACCTCCCTGGCCGATGATCAGGCGGTGCCGCTGATCGTGTCGCCCCAGCCCTGCGTCTATCGCAAGCGCGCGATCGAGGCGCTGGAGGAAGCCGGGCGGCGCTGGCGCATCGCCTATACCTCGACCAGCCTCACCGGCGCGCAGGCGGCGGTCAAGGCCGGGCTGGGCGTCACCGTGCTGCCGCGCGAAATGGTGCCGACCCCGCTCCATGCGCTCGGCCGCGATTCGGGCCTGCCGCCGCTCGATGAAACCGAAATCGCGCTGATCGAGGCGGCGGTGCCGTCCCCGACCTCGCGGCTGTTCGCCGAACATGTGATCCACGCGCTGGAGCGCCAGTCCGGCGAAGGCTGACGGAGTCGCGGACGCGGTTTTTTGTTCGGGAAGAACGGCACCGGGGTTTGCCTGTTGCGCGCCTCACGGCGCG
>DBAW01000064.1 GCA_002291855.1 Sphingomonas sp. UBA1000 | reverse complement strand
GCCGGTGCCGCCGGGCTGCCGGTCAGGTCATTCCCCGTGTCGGTGGGAAGCTGGCTGACATCGGTCATGGAAATCCTCCTTCTGCCGCGAAAAAAACTGTTTCGCATCAACCGCCGGCCGGGCGACCGGGTTCCGCGTCACCCGGGCCGGATTTGCGTTCCGGCGGCAGCGCCGATAGGGCAACGCCGTCACGTCCCAGATGTAGGAAAACCCTTCCATGACCGCAATCATCGACATTCATGGCCGTCAGATCATCGACAGTCGCGGCAATCCGACGGTCGAGGTCGATGTCACATTGGAAGATGGCAGCTTCGGCCGTGCCGCCGTGCCGTCGGGCGCGTCGACGGGGGCGTTCGAGGCGGTCGAGAAGCGCGACGGCAACAAGGCGCGCTGGCTGGGCAAGGGCGTCAAGCAGGCGGTGGCCGCGGTCAATGGCGAGATTGCCGAGGCGGTGATCGGGCGCGATGCCGAGGATCAGGCGGAAATCGACGCGGAGATGATCGCCCTCGACGGCACCGAGAACAAGGGCCGGCTGGGCGCCAATGCGATCCTGGGTGTCAGCCTGGCGGTCGCGCGCGCGGCGGCGGAGGCGTGCGGCCTGCCGCTTTACCGCTATGTCGGCGGCGTTGCGGCCAACATGCTGCCGGTGCCGATGATGAACATCATCAATGGCGGCGCGCATGCCGACAACCCGATCGATTTCCAGGAATTCATGATCATGCCGGTCGGTGCAGACAGCCTGGACGAGGCGGTGCGCTGGGGCGCGGAGATTTTCCACACGCTTAAAAAGGCGCTGCACGACAAGGGGCTGGCGACCGCGGTGGGCGATGAGGGCGGCTTTGCCCCCAATCTCGCCTCGCCGGCCGATGCGCTCGATTTCATCATGCGGTCGATCGAGACCGCGGGCTATCGCCCCGGCGAGGATGTGGTGCTGGCGCTCGATTGCGCGGCGACCGAGTTTTTCCGCGACGGCCGCTATGCGCTCGACGGCGAAGGGCGCAGCCTGTCGCCGGACGAAATGGCCGATTATCTGGCCGATCTGTGCGCCCGCTATCCGATCCGCTCGATCGAGGACGGGATGGCCGAGGAAGATTATGACGGCTGGAAGATCCTGACCGACCGGCTGGGCGGGCGCGTGCAGCTGGTCGGCGACGATCTGTTCGTCACCAATCCGCGCCGGCTGAGCGACGGCATCGACCGGGGGCTGGCCAACTCGCTGCTGGTCAAGGTCAACCAGATCGGCACGCTCACCGAGACGCTGGAGGCGGTGTCGACCGCGCAGCGCGCCGGCTATACGGCGGTGATGTCGCACCGTTCGGGCGAGACCGAGGATGCGACCATCGCCGATCTGGCGGTCGCCACCAATTGCGGCCAGATCAAGACCGGCAGCCTGGCCCGGTCGGACCGGCTGGCCAAATACAACCAGCTGATCCGCATCGAGGAGCAGCTGGGTGGCCAGGCGCGTTATGCCGGGGCGGCGATTTTCCGCAACAAAGCGGGTTGATTCGCCGACTCGGCTGTGATTCAACGGGTTAATGGCTGGTCCCCGCAACGCCCTTCACCTGCTCCGATCCGTCGCCGGTCCGGCGGCGGCGCTGCTCGTGATCGGCTTTTTCGGGGGCTATGCGCTGGTCGGCCCCAACGGCGTGCTGGCGCTTGGCGATTATCGCCGGGCGCTCGCCGCGCGCGAGGCCGAGCTGGCACGGGTCGAGGAACAGCGCCGGATCATCGCCAACCGCGTCGCGCTGCTCGACCCGAAAAAGGCCAATCCCGACATGGCCGACGAACTGATCCGCAAGGAACTCGGCCTCGTCCATCCCGACGAAATCATCATCCCGATGGACGAGCTGCCCGACGCCCCGAACGCGCCTGACGCTACGACCGGCGGGCGCTGACCGGCGATCCAGCCGTTGCGATTCCGGTTGCGGGCGGACTATAGGCGTCGCTCACCAACCTCTCTCCAGCCCTCGACAGAAGGGGATATCATCTTGGCCAGAGCCGCAAAGCCCAAGGCAGCCGCCGCGCCGCCCGCCATCCCGAACCGCGAGCGTCCGCCCGAGCCGCAACGCTATCAGCCCGGCCGGGACGAGCTGCTGGAGCTGTATCGCCAGATGCTGCTCATCCGCCGGTTCGAGGAAAAGGCCGGCCAGCTTTACGGGCTGGGGCTGATCGGCGGCTTCTGCCATCTCTATATCGGTCAGGAAGCGGTCGCCGTCGGCCTGCAATCGGCGCTGACGCCGGGGCTGGACAGCGTCATCACCGGCTACCGTGACCATGGCCATATGCTGGCTTACGGCATCGATCCCAAGGTCATCATGGCCGAGCTGACCGGCCGTGCCGCCGGCATTTCGCGCGGCAAGGGCGGGTCGATGCACATGTTCTCGACCGACCACCGTTTCTATGGCGGCCACGGCATTGTCGGCGCGCAGGTCAGCCTGGGCGCGGGGCTGGCATTCAAGCACAAATATGCCGGCGATGGCGGCGTCTGCATGGCCTATTTCGGCGATGGCGCGGCCAATCAGGGCCAGGTCTATGAAAGCTTCAACATGGCCGAGCTGTGGAAGCTGCCGATCATCTTCGTGATCGAGAACAACCAATATGCGATGGGCACCAGCGTCAACCGCTCCTCGGCGGAAGACCAGCTCTACCGGCGCGGCGAAAGCTTCCGCATCCCCGGCATCCAGGTCGACGGGATGGACGTGCTCGCCTGTCGCGGTGCCGCCGAGGTCGCGCTCGACTGGGTGCGCAGCGGCAAGGGTCCGGTCATCCTCGAGATGAAGACCTATCGCTATCGCGGCCATTCCATGTCCGA
>DBAW01000276.1 GCA_002291855.1 Sphingomonas sp. UBA1000 | reverse complement strand
AGCGCGGGCCTCCGGGCCCGCAGGGTGGTGGACAGGGCGGGCTTGGAAGCCCGCGGTCCGGGGGGGCTTGGGGGTCAGCCAGCAGCGTCCGAGAGGGTCAGCCAGTCGGTTTCGGCGGCGTCCAGCTCGGTGCGGGCGGCCTGGAGGCGGGCCGTGCGCGCGGCAAAGCCAGCCGGGTCGCGCGCATAGAGCGAGGCGTCGGCCAGCTCGGCCTCGAGCCGCGCGATTTCCGCTTCGAGGCGCGGCATGGCGGCGGCTGCCTCGTCCAGCCGCCTCTGTTCGCGAAAGCCCAGCTTGCGCCGCGTTGCCCCGTCGGCAGGCGATGGCGAGGGCGCCCGCGCCGGCGCGGCGGGTGCGGATGGCGGCCGCGCGCTGGCCGGGGCCCCCAGCGTCGGGCGGCCCCAGTCGCGCTCGAAATCGGCATAGCCGCCCGGCGCCTCGACCCAGCGCCCATCGCCCACCGGGCCCAGCGTCGAGCCCACCAGCGCATCCAGGAACGCCCGGTCGTGGCTGACCAGGATCACCGTGCCGTCATAGGCGGCCAGCATGTCCTCGAGCAGGTCCAGCGTGTCCATGTCGAGATCATTGGTCGGCTCGTCCAGCACCAGCACATTGGCCGGGCGGGCCAGTGTCGCCGCCAGCAGCAGACGGTTTCGCTCGCCCCCGGACAGGGCGCGCGCGGGCTGGTCGAGCTGGCCGGGCTGGAACAGGAAGTCCTTGGCCCATGAGGCGACATGGCGCGGCTCGCCATTCACCAGCACCTGGTCGCCGCCCAGCGGGCACAGGGTCTGGCGCACCGTGGCGTCGGGGTCGAGGCGGGCGTGGCGCTGGTCGAAATACGCGATTTCAAGGTTGGCACCCTGGCGCACCTGGCCCGAACTGGGCGTGCGGGTGCCCAGCAGCACGTCGATCAGGGTGGACTTGCCCGCTCCGTTCGGCCCGATGATGCCCAGCCGGTCGCCGCGCAGCACCCGCAGGTCGAGCTCGCGCACCAAAGTGCGTTCCCCGCCATCGGGCGTCGGGATGATGCAGGACACGGCCTGCGCCTCGAAGACCAGACGGCCCGAGGCCGCGCCGCTGGCGGCCGAGATCGACGCCTCGCGTCCGCGGGTGGCCGCGATCAGCCCGCGCCGGGCGGCGCGCAGGTCCTCGAGCCGTGCACGCCGGCCTTCATTGCGGGCGCGCCGTGCGGTCACCCCACGGGCCAGCCAGCGTGTCTCGGCGCGGAACAGGGTGTTCATGCGCTGAAGCTCGCGCGCCTCGGCCTCGGCGGTGGCCTCGGCCCATGCCTCGAAGTCGGAAAAGCCGCGTTCCAGCTGCAGCACGCGCCCGCGACGCAGCCACGCGCAGCGCGTCGAGACGGTTTCCAGAAAGCGCCGGTCGTGGCTGACCACCAGCAGGGCCCCGCGAAAGGCGCGCAGGGTGGCCTCGAGGCGCTCGACGGTCGCGATGTCGAGATGGTTTGTCGGCTCGTCCAGCAGCAGGATGTCGGGTTCGGCCGCGAACGCGCGCGCAAGGGCCGCACGCCGCGCTTCTCCGCCCGAAAGGCCCGTGGTCTCGCGGTCGGAGGGCAGGTCCCAGTCCGAGCAGGCGGCCTCGGCGCGCCAGTCCTGGCCGGCCAGATGGGCGGGCAGGCCCGCGGCCACCCAGGCCCCGACGGTGGGGTGGGTGGTGAGGTCGGGTTCCTGCTCCATGAACACCGCGGTTGTGCCGGGCTGGCGCCAGACCGATCCGGCATCGGGTTCGGCCGTGCCGGCGACAATCCGCATCAGGGTGGACTTGCCCGAGCCGTTCGGCCCCACCAGCGCGGTGCGCGCGCCGGCGGGCAGTCCCAGTGTCACACCCTCGAACAGCGGGGTGCCGCCCAGCGACAGCATCAGGTCCTCGGCGCGGGCCAGCAGCGACATGGGGCGTGCCTAGCGGCTGGCGCGCGCGCCCGCCACCCCGCGGCGGCAGGCAGAAAACCTGCCCGCGCGCCCGTTTTCGCCTTGGAAAACGCTCCGCCAGACCCCAGTTTGCCGGCCCGAGACGGAGAGGGCGATGGACTGGGACAAGCTGCGGACCTTCCACCACGCGGCGGAGTGCGGGTCGCTGACGGCGGCGGCCGAACGGCTGGACCTGTCGCAGTCGGCGGTGTCGCGCCAGATCGCCGCGCTGGAGGACCGGCTGCATCTGCCGCTGTTCCAGCGCCATGCGCGCGGGCTGATCCTGACCGAGGCGGGACGCATCCTGCAGCGCGCCACGCGCGAGATGGCCGCGCACGCGTCCCTGGCCGAGAGCGCGCTGAAGGAGGCGGCCGACCGTCCGGTGGGCTCGATGCTGGTGACCGCGCCGGTGGCGTTCGGCTCGGCGTGGCTGGTGCCGCGTCTGCCGGGCTTTTTCCGGCGCAATCCGGACGTGCGGATCGAGCTGATGCTGGACGATCGCGAATACGACATCCTGAAGCTGGAGGCCGAGGCCGCGATCCGGCTGTGGCCGGCGACCCATGCCGATCTGATCCAGCGCAAGATCATGGAAGTGACGACCTCGCTCTATGCCGCGCCAGGCTATCTGGCGCGCATGGGCATGCCACGCACGGCCGCCGACCTCGATGCCCACCAGATCGTGTCCTATGCGGGTGCGACGGCCGACAATCCGATGCGCGATGTGGGCTGGGCCAGCTTTGTCGGCCGCGAGGGCGGCAAGCCGCGCCCCGCCACGCTCGAGCTGAACAATGTCGCGGCCATGGTGCGCGCGGTGGAGGCGGGCCTCGGGATCGCCAGCCTGCCCGACTACATGGCCGTCGACAGCCCCGGCCTGGTGCGGGTCCTGCCCGAGCTGGCGGGGCCCACCTTCGAGGTTTACTTCATCTATTCCAGCGACCTGCGGCGGTCCAAGCGGATCGCGGCCCTGCGGCAATTCCTGATCGAGGAGGCCAACCCGCGCCCCGGCGTGGGATGAGCAGAGCGCGGGCCTCCGGGCCCGCACGGTTCAGCGAAGTGCGGGCCTGGAAGCCCGCGGTCCGTTCAGGGCGCAGGCGCGAGGCGGGGCTCGATGCGCGCCAGGAAGGACGGGGCCTGCTCGCCGACGAATTTCTGCGGCAAGGAGGGGGGCAGGCGGTCGCGCTTTTCCCAGGTCGAGATCAGGGTGCGGGCGTGGTCGAACGCCGAGAGCAGCTGGCGCTCGGGGGTCAGCGCATTGGCGAACAGCGCCTCGCCGAAATAGGTCCAGCTGTTCTGGGGCTCACAGCCGAAACTGACGCGATCACGGTGCGCGGCGGTCAGCACGACCGTGGTGGGCGAGCGCAGGGCCGGCACGAACATGCCCGAATGACAGGCCGACAGGATGACGATGCGGTTCACCGCGCCGGTCCGGTCCAGCTGTGCACGCAGGTCATGCGGCAGGATGCCGCTCGAGAACTCGTCCGACTTGTGAAAGGAAATGCCGGTCGGCAGGCTGCCGTGCGATGTCATGAACAGCACCAGCACGTCCTCGGCCGGGTCCATCAGGCGCCCCACACCCTCCAGCGCGCCGATGAAGTTTTCCGGCGTCGCCATCGGCGCCGGCAGGGCCGGATCGCCGCCCATGTTCAGCACCAGCGTGCGGCCCTCGGCCGCATAGCGCGCCTCGAGCACGCGCGCGGCCGACGCTGCCTCGCGCGAGAAGACCGCGTCGTTCCAGGTGCCGGCGGTGACGACATAGACGTCCGCAATGCCCGGGCGCTGGGGCTGCAGGGTGGCAAGAGCGGCATCGAGGACCGCCCGGCGCTCGGCGCTGCGGGTGGCATCGGGGAGGAGGGGCAGCGCAGGCGAGGGCTGCGGCTGGGCGCTGGCCGGGCCGGCCAGCAGGGCAAGGACCGCGAGGATCAGGCCGCTGGCCAGACGCCTCAGCGTCCGCCCGGTGGTGTGGTATCGCGCAGGCGCACGCCCGCTTCGATGATGCGCCGCGTCTCGCTCCACAGCTCGAACTCCGCCAGCCGGTCCAGCGGCACGAACGCCGCCTCCAGCGCATCGTCACCCGTCATCGGCTCGCCGTCCAGCCATTCCACCGCGAAATCCACCAGAAGGAAATGCCCGGCGGGCGGGCCGGCGGTGATGGCGTCGACCACCTCGATCAGGCCGATGATGCGGCCGCGCACCCCGGTCTCCTCGTGCAGCTCGCGCAGGGCGGCGACGGCCACCGGCTCGCCGAACTCGATGTGCCCGCCGGGCAGCGACCATTCGCCAGCCCGTGGCGGCTTGGCCCGCCGGATCAGCAGCACCTCATCGTCGCGCAGGCACACCACGCCCACGGCAGGGACGGGCCGCGCCGTCGCGGCTGAGGGCGGGGTGTGGTCGCTCATCGGTCTGCGCCTCGCCTGTGCCGCCCTCGACATTGCCGGCGCGCGCGCCCAAGTCGCAGGGATGTGCGGCCGCTATGCCATCACCCTGCCACCCGAGGCCATGGGCCGGCTGTTCGGCACCCAGGACATCGAGGCCCTGGGCAATCTTCAGCCGCGCTGGAACATGGCACCCAGCCAGCCCGCCCCGGTTGCCGCGCGCGATGCGTCGGGCGCGGTGGCGCTGCGCCTGCTGCGCTGGGGCCTGCATCCGGTGTGGCACAAGGAACGCCCCGGTTCGAAATCGATGATCAATGCGCGCTCCGAGACGGCATTCGAAAAGCCGTTCTTCTGGGACGCGTGGAAGCGTCGGCGCTGCCTGGTGCCGGCGGACGGCTTTTATGAATGGCGGCGCGGGCCCGATAGCGAACGCACCGACGCCACCCCGCACTGGCTCGAGCGCACCGACGGCGCGCCGGTGGTGTTCGCCGGCCTGTGGGAGCGCTGGCGCCCGGCCGACGCCGATCCCGAGGACAGCGAGGCCTGGGTGCGGACCTTTGCCATCCTGTCCACGGCGGCCGGCCCCGACATCGCCGAGCTGCACCATCGCTGTCCGGTGATCCTGGAACACGGGGCGCATGCCGCATGGCTGGACCCCGCCACCGGCCATGAGGCGCTGATGGCGCTGACCGCCCCGCCGCCCGAAGGAACGCTGCGCCACCGCCCGGTCTCGAAGGACGTCAACTCGGTCCGCAATGATGGCCCCCACCTGCTGGCGTGAGGGGATAAGCGTTGGCGGTTCGGCGCGTTGGGTGTCATGTCGCCAGCATGCCGACGGGCACCGCCTGCAGACGGTCGCCCAAGGGGCGCATCTCATTGCCATCGTGCAGCAGGATGCCCCGCACGAAACGCTGGCCACACGCTTCGCGAAGCCGGAGGAGTCCGCGTGCGTCTTCGGGGCGCAGGGTGACGGCGGCTTTGACCTCGATCCCCACCACATCTCCGGCAGATTGAAAATTCAATCGCGGCAGATTCGATATTTCTCCCCGGCAGATCTGAAGTGCGGCTGTTGGGCGACGATGCGCATCCATCCGCTGCGCGTGCGGGGTTGGCCGGGTGGACAGCAGCAGAGATGAGGGGATGGGCCCCGGTTCCCGCTGCGCGGGACCGGGATGACGGTTGATTCATTTCAAAAAAAAGGACCGTCATCCCGGAACGGCTGAGCGCAGCGAAGACGAATCCGGGACCCATCCATTGCGCGTGCGGGGATGGCCGGGTGGACAGCAGCATGGTTGAGGGGATGGCCGGGCGGACACCAGCAAAGTTCATGGAATGGGCCCCGGTTCGCGCTGCGCGGGACCGGGGTGACGGTCGTTCTGTTTATTGGTTAGAAGGGGAACGTTACCCTGAAACGGCGAAGCGTCCACGGGGCCCCATCAGAAACGATGACTGGAACCGGGGGTGGGTCCGGGCCATATCGGAACCATGCCCCGCACCACCTCCAGACGCGCCGCCACCGATGCGCCCATGATGCAGCCTTTGCCGCCGGCACGGGCGGACATGGCCGAGATGCCGATGGGCTTTGATCCGTCCGGGACGGTCGAGGAGATCGCGGCGCGGCTGGCGGCGGTGCCATGGACCCCGCACCGGCCCCAGCGGGCCTGGGAAAAGTCCGAGGGCGGGCGGCTGTTCCGGCTGAAGTCGGACTTCCGGCCCGCCGGTGACCAGCCGACCGCCATCGCCGAGCTGTCGCAGGGGCTGGCCGAGGGCGAGCAGGACCAGGTTCTGCTTGGGGTGACCGGCTCGGGCAAGACCTTCACGATGGCCAAGGTGATCGAGACGCTGCAGCGGCCCGCCATCATCCTGGCGCCGAACAAGACGCTGGCAGCGCAGCTCTATGGCGAGTTCAAGGGGTTCTTTCCCGACAACGCGGTCGAATACTTCGTTTCCTATTACGATTATTATCAGCCCGAAGCCTATGTGCCGAGGACCGATACCTATATCGAGAAGGAGTCGACGATCAACGAGCAGATCGACCGGATGCGCCATGCCGCCACCCGGTCGCTGCTGGAGCGCGATGACGTCATCATCGTCGCTTCGGTGTCCTGTATCTATGGCATCGGCTCGGTCGAAAGCTATTCGTCGATGACCTTCAAGGTCTCGGCCGGAGACCGGATCGACCCCACCCAGCTGATGCGGCAGCTGGTGTCGCTGCAATACCGGCGTAACGACCAGGCCTTCACGCGCGGCGCCTTCCGGGTGCGCGGGGATGTGATCGAGGTCTTTCCGGCCCACCTCGAGGACCGGGCCTGGCGGATCGGCTTTTTCGGCGAGGACGTCGAGACCATTGTCGAGTTCGATCCGCTGACCGGCAAGCGCACGGCCGAACTGCCCTTCGTCAAGTTCTACGCCAACAGCCACTATGTGACGCCGCGCCCGACGCTGAACCAGGCGGTCGAGCTGATCAAGGCCGAGCTGCGCACCCGGCTCGACTGGTTCGTCAAGGAGTGCAAGCTGCTGGAGGCTCAGCGGCTGGAACAGCGGACACTGTTCGACATCGAGATGATCCAGGCCACGGGCTCGTGCGCCGGCATCGAGAACTATTCACGCTATCTGACCGGGCGCCGCCCGGGCGAGCCGCCTCCGACGCTGTTCGAATACGTGCCCGAGAACGCCATCCTGTTCACCGACGAGAGCCACGTTACCGTGCCCCAGATCGGCGCGATGTACAAAGGCGACTTCAACCGCAAGAAGACGCTGGCCGACTTCGGTTTCCGGCTTCCGTCCTGCATGGACAACAGGCCGCTGAAATTCGAGGAATGGGACCTGATGCGGCCCCAGACCGTGCATGTTTCGGCCACCCCGGGGGGGTGGGAGCTGGACCGCACGGGCGGGGTGTTCGCCGAACAGGTGATCCGCCCGACCGGGCTGACCGATCCGCCGGTCGAGGTGCGTCCGGTCTCGAGGGACGGCGCAAGCCAGGTCGACGACGTCATCGCCGAGGTCAAGGACATGGCCCGCCGCGGCCTGCGCACCCTGGTCACCGTGCTGACCAAGAAGATGGCCGAAGATCTGACCGAATACATGCACGAGCAGGGGATCCGCGTGCGCTACATGCACTCGGACATCGACACGGTCGAGCGCATCGAGATCATCCGTGACCTGCGGCTGGGGGCGTTCGACGTGCTGGTGGGCATCAACCTGCTGCGCGAGGGGCCCGACATCCCCGAATGCGCGCTGGTCGCGATCCTGGACGCCGACAAGGAGGGGTTCCTGCGC
>DBAW01000126.1 GCA_002291855.1 Sphingomonas sp. UBA1000 | reverse complement strand
CGCCGCCCGCCCAACCTGCCCCGCCCGCCGATGACCTGTCCGGTGCCGGAGATGACAGCCATGCCCGTGCTTGACGGCCTGATCGGCCCGGTCGCGCGCCTGATCGACCGCGTGATCCCCGACCCCCGCGCCCGCGACGCGGCCAAGCTTGAACTGCTCCGGCTGGAAGGCACGCAGGAGCTGGACGCGCTGCGCATGCAGATGTCGGCGATCCTCGCAGAGGCAGGGGCCGCCGATCCATGGACCAGCCGCGCGCGCCCGGCCTTTCTCTACGTCATGTATGCGCTGCTGCTGTGGTCGATTCCGATGGGGCTGATCAACGCCCTGTCGCCGGCGTTCGGAGCCGCCATCGCGCGGGGCATGAGCAGCTATCTGGCAAGCCTGCCCGAGCCGCTCTACGCGCTGTTTGCCACCGGCTATCTCGGCTACACGGCGGCGCGCCAATGGGGGAAGGTCAAGGGCGTCGACAGGTAACGCTCGCGCCTTTTTTTCCATACTTTGCGTCGCTTGGCGTCATGCACTGCAAGGGGCAAGGGGGCTAAACAAGAGCATGACGCCATGTCCGCTCTTGGAAAAGAAGGCGAATACGCTCAACGAGCGCAGAGAATGGCGGCAATGAGATCAAGCTGGGGTGATCGGGAGCACATTTCCTGATCTAACCCCCGATTCGATGCACCAGAAGTTTGGATGAAAGATAAGCGCCAAGGTCTTTGTCAGGCTCGTCGGCGAAATGATCGCCCGTCAGCTCGATCATGGAAATCCTATCAAGCCGGAAGGCGCGGAAGGCGCTCCGCAGTTCGCACCAGGCAACAAACAGCCATCCGTCGGTAAAGGCCCAGATGGCGAGCGGACGGACAAGACGGTCGGTGATCGCGCCATCGGCATCGACATAGCCCAAGCGCAAGATGCGCGCCTCGCGGATTGCCTCCCTGATCGTTCGCAGTTTTGGATCGGCGGGCCCATCACGCCTGCTCGCAAAGAACGGCGCCTGATCCAGCTTACGCTGCTCGGGTTCCGGCAGGGCGGCTTGCAGCTTTGCCCGAACCTCCTTGGCGGCCAGCGACAGCGAGGCGTCGCCGGCCGCCTCGACGAAGGATAGCCCAACAGCCAGAGCATCGATCTGCTCGAACGTGAACGTCATGGCTGGCAGGTCAAAACCCGGGCGCAGAATATATCCGACCCCGGCCTCGCCCTCGATGGGCAGTCCCGACGCCTGTAAATGCGCGATGTCGCGGTAGATGGTGCGCGCGCTGATCTCGAAAGTGGCCGCCAGATCCTCCGCCCGGCTGATGTGTCGAGATCGCAGTTCGCGAACCAATCGGAACAGGCGTTCGGCGCGGCGCATGGCTGATTACTGACACAAGGCTGTCAGGAGTGCCAGTTTACGCTTCCCAGCCTGAGACCAGCAGGAGTGCGGCATGTCCATTCCAACCGTCCTTGATCGCTTTCCGACCCCGCCTTGCGCGACCTTGCTCGGGCTCGACATAATCGACGCCAATCCGGAGGAGGGCCTGGTCAGGATCGCGTTCACCGCGCGCCCGGAATTCTGCAATGCTGCTGGCAACGTGCAGGGAGGATTTCTGACCGCCATGCTCGATGATTGCATGGGGCCTGCCATTCTCATCGCGAGCGACGCGAAAGTCTTTCCGTCGACCATCGATTTGAACGTCCAGTTTCTCGCGCCGGCGAAGCCCGGCCCGCTCATCGGGACCGGCCGCGTCGTGCAGATCGGGAGGACGATTGGTTTTGTAGAAGCCGAACTTCAGGACGGCTCCGGGACGACATTGGCGCGTGCGAGAGCGAGTGTCAGGCTGACGGCTCTATCCAGAGCCATCACCTGACAGCGGCTGCATTAGCTTGCGAGACTCCGCAGAGCGGTGAACTTGGGCTCGCCTGCCAGAAACGACATCAGCGTGGTCAGATCGCCCCGCTCGATACGCCAGGCCATATAGGCTTGCTGAGCCTCGGCCGATGCCCAGACTTCATAGAACATCACCGTCTCAGGGTTCGATTCATCGACCAGGATGTCGAAGGCGACATTGCCTGCCGCTGACCTGCTGATGTTCAGGTTCTCAGCCGTGTAATCCAGAAATGCCTCGCGCTGGCCCGGCTTGATCTGCAGCTCGGCGAGCATCACGATACCCTCGGCGTGTGTATGTGTCATGGCGTCCTCCTGCTGTGGAGGCTCACAATTAGCCCCAGCCTACTGACAGCGTCGTGTCAGGAGAATCCAGGCCGGATCGGTTTCAGACTGTCAGGTTTTTTCGAGCCGGCGGCAAAGCCGACTGCTCCCAACGCCGCGATATTCAGGACAAAGGCCAAAATCCCATAAGCCCCGGGCGCCGTGACGTCTCGCGCGCACAACCGCGCGGCGCAGCGGAGCGAGGTCAGGCGTGTCGACCACCGCCCCCGCCAATATGGACCCCGCCGCGCAAACCCGTTAGCAGGCGCCATGACCGAACCCGCTGCGCCGGCGTCCCCGGCCCCGATGCCCTCGACCTCGCTGTTCCTGTTCGCCATCCTGTATGGCGGCATGGTGTGCATCGCCGGCGTGCTCGGCAACAAGCAGGTGGCGATCGGGCCGCTGGCGGTGGAGGCGGGGATTTTCGCCTTTCTGCTGCTGGTGGTGATTTCAAGCGCGGTTGCCGAGCTGCATGGCCAGGCGATGGCCAACCGGCTGGTCCGGATCGGCTTTGTGCCGCTGATCGTGTCGCTGCTGCTGTCGCTGATCGTCTGGTCGCTGCCGCCCGCGCCCGACATGGATCCGGCCTATCGCGATGCCTTTCAGCTGATGATGGGCCAGACCTGGCGGATCTGGCTGGGCGGGATCATCGCCTATGGCACGTCGCAGACGCTGAACGTGACGCTGTTTTCCTGGCTGAAGGGCAGCAAGGGCGGCGCTGCCGGCGAGGGCCATCGCGGCCTGTGGCTGCGCGCGGGCATCGCCAGCATCCTGTCGCAGATCGTCGATACCCTGCTGTTCGTGACCATCGCCTTTTACGGCGTGTTCCCGATCGGCGAGCTGATTGCCGGGCAGATGCTGGCCAAGGTCACGCTGTCGGCGCTGCTGGTGCCGGCGCTCATCTATATATTGGTGGGGCTTGCCCGCCGCCTCGACGCCCGCCCGATGGACATTCGCTGATGACTGCTGCTGCCCCTGCCGATCCCGGCCTCATCTCCCGCGCTGACATTCTGATCGAGGCGCTGCCCTATATGCAGCGCTATGCCGGCCAGACCTTTGTCGTCAAATATGGCGGCCATGCGATGGGCGATCCCGCGCTCGCCGCCAGCTTTGCCCAGGATGTGGTGCTGCTGAAGGCGATCGGCATCAACCCGGTCGTCGTCCATGGCGGCGGCCCGCAGATCGGCTCGATGCTCAAGAAGCTGGGCGTCCAGTCGGAGTTTGTGAACGGGCTGCGCGTCACCGACGCCGAAACCGCGACCGTCGCCGAAATGGTGCTGTCGGGGACGATCAACAAGGAAATCGTCACCTGGATCAACCAGGCGGGGGGCCGCGCGGTCGGCATTTCGGGCAAGGACGGCAAGCTGGTGCGCGCTGAAAAGCTCGAACATGTCAGCTATGACGCCGACCGTGACGAGGAGACGATCATCGATCTGGGCTTTGTCGGTTCGCCGGTGTCGGTCGACACGACGCTGATCGATCATCTGGAAATCGCCGGCATGATCCCCGTGGTCGCGCCCATCGGCGTCGACGACAAGGGCGAGACCTACAACATCAACGCCGACACCATGGCCGGCGCGCTGGCCGCCGGGCTGGGGGCGGCGCGGCTGTTCCTGCTGACCGATGTCGCGGGCGTGCTCGACAAGTCCGGCCGGCTGCTGACCGATATCGGCCCCGAAGACGTCCGCCGGCTGCGCGAGGATGGCACGATCAGCGGCGGCATGATACCCAAGCTGGAAACCTGTCTGCACGCCGTGGCCAACGGGGTCGATGCAGCGGTGATCCTCGACGGCCGCGTGCCCCATGCGGTGCTGCTCGAAATGTTCACCGATCGCGGCGTGGGCACACTCGTCCGCGCGTGACCTGGCCCGATACAGGCCCCGGAACCGCCCAAGGACCGATCAAGGATAACGACCTCACATGACCCTGATCCTGACCGCCCTGCTCTACATCATCAACATCGTCTGGTGGATCATCATCATCCAGGCGGTGCTGTCCTGGCTGGTCGCGTTCAACGTGATCAACACCTATAACGACGTCGTGCGGTCGATCTTCGAGGCGCTCGACCGGCTGACCACCCCGCTCTACCGGCCGATCCGGCGCATCCTGCCCGATCTGGGCGCGCTCGATCTGTCGCCGCTGGTCGTGCTGCTGGTGATCGGCCTGATCGACCGGCTGATCCGCACCCAGCTTGCCTCGATGTATCTGGGCGTCTGAGGAACGGACATGGCGGCGCGGATCATCGACGGACATGGCTTTGCCGCCGGGCTGCGCGCCCGGGTGGCCGCGGGTGCCGAGGCGCTCAGGGCGCAGATCGGCCGCGCGCCGGGGCTTGCGGTCGTGCTGGTCGGCGAGGATCCGGCCAGCCAGGTCTATGTCGGCGCCAAGGGCAAGGCGACGCGCGAAGCCGGCATGGCCGGCACCGAATACCGGCTGCCCGCCGACACCGCGCAGGATGCGCTGCTGGCGCTGATCGCGCGGCTGAATGCCGATCCGGCGGTCGACGGCATCCTTGTCCAGCTGCCGCTGCCGGCGCAGATCGACACCCAGAAGGTGATCGACGCCATCGATCCGGACAAGGATGTCGACGGGTTCCACGCGCTCAATGTCGGGCGGCTGGGCATCGGGCTGGACGGTTTCGTGCCCTGCACGCCGCTTGGCTGCCTGATGCTGCTCAAGGCCGAGCTGGGCGATCTTGCCGGGCTGGATGCGGTGGTGATCGGCCGGTCGAACATCGTCGGCAAGCCGATGGCGCAGCTGCTGCTCGCCGAAAGCGCGACCGTGACCATCGCCCATTCGCGCACCCGCGACCTGCCGGCGCTGTGCCGCCGCGCCGACATTGTCGTCGCCGCCGTCGGCCGGCCGCTGATGGTCAAGGGCGACTGGCTGAAACCCGGCGCGACCGTGATCGATGTCGGCATCAACCGCGTCGCCGGGGCGGAACCGGGCAAGACCCGGCTGGTCGGCGATGTCGATTTCGAATCGGCCAGCGCCGTTGCCGGCGCGATCACCCCGGTGCCGCGCGGCGTCGGCCCGATGACCATCGCCGTGCTGCTGCGCAACACGCTGGTGTCGGCCTGCCGCCGCCACGGCCAGCCGATCCCGGCCGGGCTGTGAGCCGGTCGTGATCGAGCTGTTCGCCTCCGCCTTTGCGACGTTTTTCGTCGTCATCGATCCGCCGGGCTGCGCGCCGATCTTCGCCAGCCTGACCGCGGGGGCGACCCCGGCGCATCGCCGCGCGATGGCGGTCCGCTCGGTCATGGTCGCCGCCGCGATCCTGTTCGCCTTTGCCATCTTTGGCGAGGTGTTCCTGCGCGCGCTCGGCATCAGCCTCGATGCGTTCCGCATCGCCGGCGGGGTGATGCTGTTCCTGATCGCGCTCGAAATGGTGTTCGAAAAGCGTCAGGAGCGCCGCGAATCCCGTGCCGAGGAGGTGAAGGCCCAGCCGACGATCGAGGATGTGTCGGTGTTTCCGATGGGCATTCCGATGATCGCCGGCCCGGGATCGATCGCCAGCGCCATGCTGCTGATGTCGCGCGGGACCGGCTGGGCGGAAAGCCTGACCGTGCTGGCGGCGCTGGGCGGCGTGCTGCTGCTGACGATGGTGGCGCTGCTCGTCGCCGGGCCGCTGATGCGGCTGGTCGGCCACAAGATCGAGGCGATGATCACCCGCGTGCTCGGCGTCATCCTGGCGGCGCTGGCCGTGCAGTTCGTGATCGACGGCATTCGCGGCGCGCTGAGCTGACCGGGCGCGCGCCCCGGCAACGCGCCCGACCAGATCAGCGCGCGCCGGCGTCCAGCCGCCACAGCCAATAGGGCGATCCTTTGGGCAGCGGAACCGGCGTCAGCCAGCCGAACCGCTCACCGCCCTGCAACCGGGCGTAAAAGCCGTTCGGGCTGCGCGCCTTGTAGATCGTCGATTCGGGCAGATAGGGGCAGACCAGCAGATGCGTTGCGCCATGCGCGCGCATGATCGCCTGCGCCTGCTGCGGCGTGCCGTCAAAGGCGTGATGCACGTCCAGAATCGCGTCGCCATTGCGGTGATACGGCCCGGCAATCGCCTTGTGATGCGTCACCGCGATCAGTCGGGGGCCAAGGTCGACAAAGGTGAAGATCGTGGTCGCGGGCAACCGCGCGATCGGGGCGAGCGCGGCGAGCGTCGGGCAGAGCCGGCTGGCGCGGTTGATCTTCGCGCGCAGCGGGCCGGGCCGCGATTTGGGATAGATGGGCAGCGCGCTGACCATGCTCGCGGCCGGCACCGCGCTCAGCAGCGCCGCCGGCACGGCCACGCGCACCGCCATCCGGGTCGAGGCGCGTGCGCGCAGCACCAGCGGCCAGATCAGCCCCGCACAGCCGAACAGCGCGATCAGCTGCGACGCCGGCCCGGCGCGCACCTGCCACAGCAGCATGACCACCGAAAACACCGACATCACGATAACCGACAGCCACGGGTAAAACGCTTCGCTGCCGCGCGCGCGCCACAGGCAGAACCCGGCCCCGCCCAGCCCGAGCGCCGGCAGCACCGACAGCCCCATGAACAGCGGCCAATCCTGCGCGAACAGCGGCTTGGCCTCGCGCACATTGCCCAGCCACAGCCGGTACAGCTCGGGCGACACGCCTTCGGGCCGGCCATGACAGCCCGGCCATGCGAACCAGAAAAACGCCAGCGCCGCCGCCCCGGCAAGGCCGGCCAGCGCCAGCCGGGTCTGCCAGCTTTCGGCCGGGGGAATGGCGATGGCCGCCACCGCCAGACAGGCGACCGCAACCGTCGTCAGCCAGACCGGGGTCAGCGCATCGCACAGCGGCTGGTGATTGGCGTAGGAGGCAAAGCCGACATAGGCGATGATCGTCGCCAGCCCGAAGGACAGCGCATAGGCTAGCATGCGCGGCCGCGCTTCGGCATGGACGATCCAGCGCAGCACGATCGAGGCCCCGGCCACCGCGATATAGGGCAGCAGCTCCAGCCCGATCGCCAGCGACACCGCGCTGGCAATGCCGACGATCATGCCCCCGCGCCCGCGCCGGGGATCGGCCAGCGCAGCGATGGTGAGCGCCAGCAGCGCCAGCTGCCAGCCATGATGATCGATCCTGAGCGGGCGGAACATGCCCATCGTGCCATGGGCAAAGGGCAGCAGCGCGGCCGCGAGCAGCCATGCCCCGGGCGCGACCAGCCGCCGCGCGGCGAGCGCCAGCGCGAACATCGCGAGCAGCAGCGGCAGCATCGGTGCGATGGCGACCGCCGCCTTTTCGGCCATCACCCCGCCGACAAACGGCCGCAGGCCGAGGATCAGCGCGGCGATCGGCAGATCAACGATCCGCGACCAGTGAATGTTGAACCCGCCCGGCGGGTTGAGCTTCATCTGCCGCAGATCGAACCAGTCCTGCCCGGCCAGCCAGGCGCGGACCTGGGCGATGCGCAGATTGTCGTCGGTATCGGGCAGGGCAAAGCCCCGGATCGCGCCCGCCCGCTCGACCAGCATCCAGGCGCACAGCAGCAGCCAGAACAGCACCAGCATGGCCCGCCAATGGCGCCCCAGCCAGTCCCAGACCGGCTGTAACGGATCGTCGGCGCGATGTGGCGGTTCCCATTGCATGGCGAGCGCATTAGGGCGGTCGGCGTGAAAGGTGAACCACTCGATATGCTGATGGCGCGGATTCCGCCCGAACGGCGCGCGCTTTACGGTCAGTTGCTGCGCTTTCTGATCACCGGCGGCTTTGTGACGCTGCTGGGCGCGGCCGTCTATGCGGTGCCGGCGCAGTTCATGGGCGTGCCGCCGCTTGCCGCCAATGTGCTTGCCTATCTGGTCGCGGCGCTGATCGGCTACGTCATGCACAGCCGCTGGAGCTTTCGCGGCCATGGCCAGCGCGACAATGTCGCGCGCACCACCGGGCGGTTCGTGATCGTCTCGCTGGTCAGCTTCAGCCTCAACAGCCTGTGGGTCTGGTCGCTGACCGATCTGGCCGGCGGCGAGCCATGGTGGGCGGTGCTGCCGATGGTGTTCGTGACGCCGGTCGTCACCTTCCTGCTCAACCGCAACTGGGTGTTCGGCTGATGGAACGCATTGTCTATGACCGCATGGCCGAACTGGACAGCCGGCACTGGTGGTATCGCGCCCGGCGCGAGATCCTGGCCGGGCTGATCGCGCGCCACGTCCCGCTGCCGGCCGATGCCCGGCTGCTCGAAATCGGCTGCGGCACCGGCCATAATCTGGCGATGCTCGCCCGCTTCGGCAGCGTCGACGGGATCGAGATCGATCCCGCAGCGCGCGCGCTGGCAAGCGCGCGGTTCGGCAAGCCGGTGATGGATGCGCCGCTGCCCGCGCTCGCGGGCGTCGCAGACGCGCATTATGATCTGGTCGCCGTGCTCGACGTGATCGAACATGTCGCCGACGACCGCGCCTCGCTGGTCCGCATTGCCGAGACGCTGCGCCCGGGCGGGCGGATCCTGATCACCGTGCCCGCCCATCCGTGGATGTGGAGCGCGCATGACGTCGTCAATCACCACCAGCGCCGCTACACGGCGCGGGCGCTCAAGACGGTGATCGCCGAGGCGGGGCTGAAGCTGGAGCTGTTCAGCCCGTTCAACGCGCTGCTGTTTCCGCTGGCGGCGGCGGCGCGCGTCGCCGGGCGGCTAACCGGGCGTTCGTCGAGCGACGATGCGCTGCCGCCTGCCCCGGTGAACGCGCTGTTCGAGGGGATTTTCGGGCTGGAACGCTATCTGGTCGGGCGCGTGCCGATGCCGCCCGGCGTGTCGTTCGTCGCCATCGCATCGGCGGCGACATAGCCGAGCCGCGCCGAGGCCCGCTGGCCATCGCGGTCGCCGCCGACGATATCGGCGACCAGATAGAGCGGCCGCCGCTTGGCCTCGATATAGAGCCGGCCGAGATATTCGCCGATCATGCCGAGCACGAACATCTGCACGGCCCCCAGCGTCACGACGACGAACATCAGCGACGTCCAGCCCTCGACCGTCGCCCCGCGCGCCCAGGCGATCAGGATATAGCCGAGCAGCAGCACCGAGGCCGCCCCCAGCCACAGGCCGACATGGCTGGCGAGCCGCAGCGGCGCGACCGAAAACCCGGTCACCGCATCGAGCGCGAAGGCGATCATCTTGGCGAGCGGATATTTGGACGTGCCGGCATGGCGCTCGGCCCGGTCATAGAGGAACGGCAGCTGGCGGAAGCCGATCCACGCCACCATGCCGCGGATGAAGCGCGCCTGTTCGGGCAGGCTGAGCAGCGCGTCGAGCGCGCGGCGGCTCATCAGCCGGAAATCGCCGGTGTCGACCGGGATCGGCGTCGGCGACAGCCGCGACAGCAGCCGGTAAAAGCCCGCCGCGCTCGCGCGCTTGAACCAGGTCTCGCCCTCGCGCTGGCGGCGCACCGCATAGACGACATCGGCCGAGGCGGCGTCCATTTCGGCCATCATCGCGCCCAGCAGCTCGGGCGGGTCCTGCAGATCGGCGTCGATGATCAGGATGCGCGCGCCCGCGCACAGATCCAGCCCCGCGGTCAGCGCCAGCTGATGGCCGTGATTGCGCGACAGGTTGACCGCGACGACATGCGGATCGGCGGCCGCCAGCGTCTGCATCACCCGCCAGCTGGCATCGCGCGACCCGTCATTGACCAGCACGATCTCATGCGCATCGCCCACCGCCGCCTGCGCGGCCGCCGACAGCCGCCGGTGCAGCTCGGGCAGGCACGCTTCCTCATTGTAACAGGGGACGACGATCGACAGCAGGAGCGACTGGTCCGGACGGCGCATGGCGGGGTTTCCTATTTCACCACCCGGTAGAGCGCGGAGCGGCCATTCGTCCAGACCAGCGTCAGATCGGCGGCGCGCACCGCCCCCGGCGGGGCATGGATCGTCCAGACATAGTCGAACGCCCGGCGGTTGAACTCGGCGACCGCGCGGTCGAGATCGGACCCCTCGCCGCCCCGGCACCATTTGGGGAAGACGATGTGCGACGGATCGCGGCCATAACGGCCGACGCCCGGCTGGCGGATACTGATCAGCTGGGCATTGTCGACCGCCCATTGATCGTTGGTGAAAGAATCGCGCCGCACGATGGCGAGCGCGGGCAGATGCTCGGTCCGGGCGGTCGTCCATTCCCAGCGGCAATTGCGCGCGACCAGCGACAGCACCGGTGCGCCCCGCGGCAGATGGTCGAGCGCGCGCGCCTCGTCGCGGTGCAGCCGGTCATAGAGCAGGAAACTGGCGGTCGTCGCGCCGGTGCGCAGCCCGACAAAGGCGAGGCCCGCACAGGCGATCACCGTCGCCAGTCGCGCATGGCCGGGGCGGACGGCGACGGCCGCCAGCGCCAGCATCGCGATCCAGGGCAGCAGCCGCATATCGGCATAGGCGGAGCCGACCGCGACGCGCGGCATCAGCACGAACACGCCCAGCCCCAGCAGCGCGGGCAGCGCCAGCACCGGATCGACGCGCAGCCGCCGGTCGACCAGCGCGGTCAGGATCATCAGATAGACGATGCCCGCCGACACGATGTCGAGATCGCGCCACCGGTCGCGCACCAGCGACAGCACCCAGTAAAGCTTGGCCCACCAGTTGAAGAAATCCCAGCTGCGTGCCTGCGGCGATTCGCTTTTGACCAGCGCCATCAGCCCGAAGGCGGCCGCCAGCGGCAGGCAGGCGATGCCAGCCCCCAGCCCGGCCGCCACCACACCCCGCCCGGCGCGGCGCAGGCGGACAAACTCCGCCCCGAACGCGCCGATGCCCAGCATCCCCCAGCCGACCATATGGACGACCCAGAGCAGCGCGCCGATGACAAGGAACAGCCCGGCGCGCAGGCGCAACCGCTCCTGCCGCCCGAGCCTGATCCACAGCGCGAGCGCGGCCAGCGACAGCGCGACCGACAGGCAGAAATTGATGAAGCCGAAATGGAACGGGAAGCCGTAAGCCAGCGGCAGCGCGAACAGCAGATGCGGCTGCACCCGGCCATGCACCTCGCGCGACAGCCAGAGCAGCGACGCGACCGTCAGCACCGGGATCAGGATGACGATCAGCTTGGTCCCCGCCTCGACCCCGATCAGCGGCGCGAGGGGCACGATCAGCAGATCGATGCCCAGATTGCCGATCAGCCGCCATTCAAAGCCGAAGCCGGTGGCGAGCGAGGCGACGTCGCGCGCCGTCTCGACCCGGTAACGGCCCATATGCCCGATCACGTCGATCAGCGGCGGCACCTGCGGCCACAGCAGCGGCAGCGCCGCCAGCAGCATCAGGACAAGGGCGGTCGCGCGCCGGTCGAGCCAGGTCGGGGAAGAAGTCACGCGCGCGCCTCTACCGGGCGGACGCCGCCACCGGCAAGACCCGCCAGATCCGTGCCCGGCTGCCCAGGATCGGCACCGGCTCCAGCCAGTCGGGGACTTCGCCCGCCCGCAGCCGTGCGGCGAGGCTGCGCGGCGGCAGCGCGGCCGGCAGGCCGGTCAGGCTTTCCGGGCACAGCAGCAGATAATCGACCGCCCACAGCGCCGCCTGATAGCGGGCGGTGTCGGGCGCGGCGAGGATCAGATCATACCAGGCACGGTTGCCCGCCACCGCCGCCGCGACCGGCGCGGCGAGCACGCGGTGCGGCGTCGCGCCGAGCAGATGCCCGCCCAGTTCGGGCGGGGCGGCGATGGTGCCCGGGGTCAGCCGCTCGATCTGGTCGAGCGTGCGCGCCGCCTGACAACCGGCCCCGAGCGGCGCATGGGCGCGGGCGACGACCGCCGCCGGGCGGCCGCGCGCCAGATCGAGCGCCAGCCCCAGCGTCTGCCACACCAGCCCGATGGCGGCGAGCGACAGGCCGAGCCGCACCGGCCAGCGCCGCTTGAGCGCTGCAACCACCGCGCGGGCGAGCAGCGGCACGGCAAGGCCGGCACCGAACGCGGCGACCGACAGATTGGCGAGCGCACCAAGCAACGCGCCGGCCACGCCCGCCGCCAGCAGCAGCGCGGCCTGTGCGCCGGCCATGTCGTCGGCCGCACCGCCGCCGTCCGCCATTGCGTCTGCCCGCCGGGCGCGCATCTGCGCCACCGCAAAGCCGGCCAGCCCCGCCATGGCCAGCCCGGCCGCCGCCACCCATGCCCCGGCTGACTGGCCGATCCCGGCAGCGGCAAAGCCGAACCCATGCGGATGGAATGTGGCCAGCACGGCATCGCCGTCCGCCACCGGCAGACAGGCCGGCACCAGCGCGGCCATCACCGCCCAGATCAGCAGCGCCAGCGCACCCGGTGCGCTTGCGGCCCAGTCATCCAGCGCGCCATCGCGCGCGGGGGCGACGAGCGCGCCGAAACGCTCGCGGATCGCGTTGTCGAAGTCCTCGTTCTTCTGGAACCAGCAGGGGCGGAATGTGTCCGGCCCATCGGCGAACCAGAATTGCAGGATGGCATCAGCGGTCATGGCAGGGCCTTGGCGAGAAGCTGCACGGAATGGATGGCGCGACGGCCCGACAGGCCCTCGATCTGGTGGCGGCAGGAGGT
>DBAW01000085.1 GCA_002291855.1 Sphingomonas sp. UBA1000 | reverse complement strand
GCCGTTCTTCCCAACAAACAACCCCCGGTGCCGTTCTTCCCAAACAAAAAAGCGGGAGCGCCACGCGCTCCCGCTCCGCACCGGTCAGAGCCGGACCAGCATCTTGCCGGTGTTGGCGCCCGAAAACAGGCCGAGGAACGCGTCGAGCGTCGAGTCGAGCCCGTCCATCACCGTCGTCCGCGCCTTCATCTGGCCGCTGGTCACCCAGCCGGCCATTTCCTGCTGCCACACCGGAAACTCGGCCATGTAATCGGTGTAGATGAAGCCGCGCATCATGATCCGCGCCGGGATGGTGCGGATCAGATACTTCATCTCCTGCGGCTTGCCGTCGTTATAGACGTCGATCATCCCGCAGATCGCGAACCGGGCATTCTGGCGCGCGGTGGCGAAGGCGGCATCGAGATGTTCGCCACCGACATTGTCGAAATAGACGTCGATGCCCTTGGGCGCGGCCGCCATCAGCTGCGGCAGGACCGGGCCGGCCTTATAATCGATGCAGTGATCGGCCCCCAGTTCCTTGACGAAGGCGACCTTGTCCGGCCCGCCGGCCGAGCCGATCACCGTCATCCCCTTGAGCTTGGCGATCTGCACGACCGCCGAGCCGACCGCGCCCGCCGCGGCCGACACGAACACGATGTCGCCCGGCTGCGCCGCCGCACAGCGCAGCAGCCCGAAATAGGCGGTGCCGCCGGTCAGCCCCATATTGTGCAGGAAGGTTTCATCGGGCACGCCCAGCGCCGGCAGCTTTTGCGGCATCATTTCGGGGCCGACCACGGCCTCGTCGCGCCAGCCGGCCATGTGCAGCACCTTGTCGCCCACCGCAAAGGCGGGATTGGCGCTTTCGATCACCTCGCCGACCGCGCCACCCTGCAGCGGCTCGCCGATCTGGAACGGCGGGACATAGCTTTTCACGTCGTTCATCCGGCCGCGCATATAGGGGTCGACCGACAGCCAGCGATTGGCGACGCGGATCTGCCCTTCGGCGAGCGGCTGGGCCGGCAGGTCGACCAGCGCGATATTGTCGGGACCGGGCATGCCGGCGGGGCGCGATTTGAGGATCCAGGCGCGGGACATTCTCTCTCTCCTTGAACGGTCAGCGTGCAGGCCTTGTCAGCGCATTTTCAAGCCGGGCCGAATCCCCCGGCGGCTCGGAAAATGCAGCAGATCAAAAGCCTAAATCTGTTGCCGATCCGGCGTGACCGGATCACCACCCGGTCTAGGCCGGGACGCGGGCGCGAAACAAGGCTCGCCACCAGCGTCCGGCGGGTGCCGGCAAAAGCCGGTGGCGCGGCCGGACCGGGTCTGCCGTTACGGCTTGCCGCAGCCCGGCCGGGACGGCGGCGGCTGAAAAATCATGCGCAGAAAAAATCGCCTCTGCCGAAAAAATCGCTGCGCGCCGCCCAGCGATGCGCAACAGGCGTTGCATCCCGGCAAAAGCGCCGCTAATGGCCCTGCTTCGCGCCGGGCTGCCCCGGCAGCGGGACATGGTGCGGGGCCGTAGCTCAGCTGGGAGAGCGCGTCGTTCGCAATGACGAGGTCAGGGGTTCGATCCCCCTCGGCTCCACCATTATCCCCTTGTTTTCGTTTCATATGCCATTTGCGGACCAGACCGCCGGCCCCGTGCCTGGTCGGCCGCCCGCAGACCCTGTCGGCCGTCCGACGGATTGAGTTTGCGCGATCCACCGGCGCGGAACCGGACGGATTGTGGCATTAAGCGCATATTAACCTTTTGCCCGCAGAGGTTAACTGGTTAATGAAGGTGACCGGGGCAGGTTGCGCATGAGGGGCGCATCAGGCCGCGACAACCAGGGGGCCTGCCGCCATGCGCGTGTTGCTGATCGAAGACGAGCCGACGACCGCCAAGTCGATCGAGATGATGCTCAATGCCGAAGGTCTGAACGTCTACACGACGGATCTGGGCGAGGAAGGCCTCGATCTTGGCAAGCTGTATGATTACGACATCATCCTGCTCGACCTGAACCTGCCGGACATGCACGGCTATGACGTGCTGAAAAAGCTGCGCACTGCCAAGGTGCAAACGCCGGTCCTGATCCTGTCGGGCATTTCGGAAATGGATTCCAAGGTCCGCAGCTTCGGCTTCGGGGCCGATGACTATGTGACCAAGCCGTTCCACCGCGACGAGCTGGTGGCGCGCATCCATGCCGTTGTCCGCCGTTCAAAGGGCCATAGCCAGTCGGTCATCCGCACCGGCAAGCTGGCGGTCAATCTGGACGCCAAGACCGTCGAGGTCGACGGCGCGCGCGTGCATCTGACCGGCAAGGAATATGCGATGCTTGAGCTGCTGTCGCTGCGCAAGGGCACGACGCTGACCAAGGAAATGTTCCTCAATCATCTCTATGGCGGGATGGACGAGCCGGAACTGAAGATCATCGACGTGTTCATCTGCAAGCTGCGCAAGAAGCTCAGCCTTGCCTGTGGCGGCGACAATTACATCGAGACGGTGTGGGGACGCGGCTATGTGCTGCGCGACGCCGACGAAGACAAGGCACCGGCCACCGCCGCCGCCTGACCGGGCTTCACGCCGGGGGAGGAAAAGGCCGGGGCCAGTCCCCGGCCTTTTCTTTTTGTGCGGTGTTGCTTGTGCGCGCCTTACGGCGCGGGGGCGGGAGTCTTGGTTTGCGCGCCTCACGGCGCGAGGGCGGCACCGGCCCGCACCC
>DBAW01000118.1 GCA_002291855.1 Sphingomonas sp. UBA1000 | reverse complement strand
TGGCCGATGCCGAGGAGCGCGACGTGCGCCACCAGCTGCTCGTCGAGGCGATGGACGACCTGAATGACCGCGAGCGCCACATCCTGACCGAGCGGCGGCTGGCCGAAGAGCCGAAGACGCTGGAGGAGCTGAGCCAGGTTTACGGCGTCAGCCGCGAACGCGTGCGCCAGATCGAGGTCAGGGCGTTTGAAAAGCTCCAGCGCGCGATGCTGCGGCTGGCCGGCGACCGGCGTCTGCTGCCCGCCTGACGACCGGCGGCGGCCGAACGGCGTGTTTTCATGATCCTCCCCGGCCCCGGCCGGGGAGGATTTATTTCATGGCCGGTCGCGCAAGCGCGGCTTGCGATCCGCCTGCATCGGATCGGCCGCTCTAGACCTTTGATTCGCCGCATTTTCCGAGCCGCCGGGTGATTCCACCCGGCTCGAAAATGCTCTAGAGAAACGCCATGGCCAAGCGTCCCCGCCGTTCCTCGCCTTTTGATCGCCCCCGCCGGTTCAGGCCCGGCCGGTGGATCCTGCGCGCGGGCATCGGCTTTGTGCTGATCTCGGTCCTGTGGGTCGCACTCTACCGGTTCGTGCCGCCGCCCTTCACCTTCACCATGGCCGGGGACCTGCTGGCCGGGCGCAGCGTGACCAAGGACTGGACGCCGCTGTCGCGCATCGATGCCGATATGCCGCGCGCGGCGATTGCGGCGGAAGATGCGCGCTTTTGCAGCCATCACGGCTTTGATGTCGACGCCATTGCCGCCGCCGCGATCAGCAACGCCCAGGGCGGCCGCATCCGCGGCGGATCGACGATCAGCCAGCAGGCGGCGAAAAACGCCTTTCTGTGGCAGGGCGGCGGCTATGCCCGCAAGGCGCTGGAGGCGTGGTTCACGCTGCTGATCGAGACGATCTGGGGCAAAAGGCGGATCATGGAAGTCTATCTGAACATCGCGGAAACCGGCATCGGCACCTATGGCGTCGAGGCAGGGGCGCAGCGTTACTTCCGCCACGGCGCGGACCGGCTGACCACGGTCGAGGCCGCGCGCATCGCCGCCGTGCTGCCGCTGCCCAAAAAGCGCGCCGCCACCGCCCCCACCGGCGCGACGCGGCGCTATGGCAATGCGATCCTGCGGCGCATGGGCGCGGTCAGGCGCGACCGGCTGGATGGTTGTCTGCGCTGAGCGGAGAGGGTGTTTGTGGTGCGGCTTGCGCCGCACGGGCGGCACCCCGGCCCGCACGCCCCATCCCGACCAGACGTTGCCGATCAGCGACCAGCCGTTGGCGACACGCTGCATCCGCCGCCCCCGCCCATGCGTAGCTGGCTGCGTGGCCCCGAACCCCTGACGGGGCCACAACCAGAAAGGGATTTGACATGAAGCTGATGCTGAAGGCGGCGACCGCCGCTGTCCTGTTCGCCGCCGCCGGTGCGGCCATCGCCGCCGACACCGCGCCGATCGTGGGCGGTGCGCCGATGTATCCGAACAAGACGATCGCCGAAAATGCCGTCAACTCCAAGGATCACACCACGCTGATCGCGGCGGTTTCGGCGGCCGGCCTGGTCGATGCGCTGAAGGGCCCCGGCCCGCTGACCGTGTTCGCGCCCGTCAACGCCGCCTTTGCCAAGCTGCCGGCCGGCACCGTCGAAACGCTGCTCAAGCCGGAAAACAAGGCCGCGCTGACCGGTGTGCTCACCTATCATGTCGTCCCCGGCCGCGTGACCGCCGCCGATCTGGTCGGCAAGATCAAGGCCGGTGGCGGCAAGGCCGAGGTCAAGACGCTCAATGGCGGCACGCTCACCGCGACGCTGATGGGCGACACGGTGATGCTGACCGACCAGAAGGGCGGCATGGCCCATGTCACCCAGGCCGATGTGATGCAGTCGAACGGCGTCATCCATGTGATCGACGCGGTCGTCCTGCCGTAAACCGCACAGGCTTCCGCGCGGGCCGGGCGGACGTCCGCCGCACGGCCCGCGCGGCAAGACCGGGAGGGGCCGTCCCCCTGACACGGCCCGTCCCGTCTCATCCGCCGGCCCCGTCAACCGCCGCAAAGGCAGGGGACCGGACGGACCCATGGCTGGGCGAAGGCCGTTCCTTTCCCCCCTTGCACCCGGGGACGGCCTTCGCCCCTTTCGCGGTCAGCGCCCGGCTGCAACAGCCGCCACTGCGGCTGCCGGATAATCGCTGAACAGGCCGTCGACCCCGGCGGCCAGAAACTGCGCCAGCTCCTCGGCCAGCCGGCCATGCGACCCGCCCGCATCGCCGCTGCGCAGTTCGGCGGCCAGGAACATGTTTTCCGCCCGGAACGTCCAGGGATGGACGACCAGCCCGGCGGCATGGGCATCGGCGACCAGCCGGGTCGGCGGCAGCGAGCGGCCACCAGCATCGCGCGGCACCACCAGCGTCTTTTCAGGCCCGATGCCGGCGGCATAGCCGGCAATCTCCTTCAGCCCCGCCGGCGTCAGCATCTCCGCATAGGTGACGCCCGGCCGGTCGGGCGGCCCGCCAGCCCCGGCGACCAGCTGGACAAGGCGCAGCGCCGTCATCCCCTTAAGCATCTTCAGATTTTCAACCTCGAAGCTCTGGATGAACACCGGGTCGCCCGCCCGCGTCCAGCCATGATCGGCCAGCACCTTGAGCATCGCCGGCTCGAGCGGCAGGCCGATGGCGCGGAAATAGGACGGATGCTTGGTTTCCGGATAGACGCCAACGCCGCGCGCGCGCGCCAGCGCCACCACCTCGGCAAAGGTCGGGATACGTTCATCGGCATAGGCGGTGTTGCCGGGCCTGAGCTTGGGCAGCCGTTCGCGCGCGTGCAGCGTCTTCAGCTCGGCCAAGGTGAAATCCTCGGTGAACCAGCCGGTCATTTCCACCCCGTCGATCCGCCGGGTGGTGCGGCGGGCGGCGAATTCGGGCCGTTCGGCGACATCGGTGGTGCCCGAAATCTCGTTTTCGTGGCGCGCGACCAGCACGCCGTCCCGCGTCATCACCAGATCCGGCTCGATAAAATCCGCGCCCTGTTCGATCGCGCGCTGATAGGCGGCGAGCGTGTGTTCGGGCCGCTCACCGCTCGCGCCGCGATGGGCGATCACCGCCGGGCGGGCGGATGCGGAAACGGGTGCGGCGGCGGCGGGAGGCATAAGCGCGGTCATGGCCGCCAGAATGGCAAGGGCGGCGCGAAACGAAAGGCCGGCGGTGAAGGGCATGTGACTTTTTCTCCCGGTCCCGCTAGCAGCGCGGGGATGAATGCCACCGACCTTCGCATCGCTTTGTTTAGCGGAAACTACAATTACGTCCGCGACGGGGCGAATCAGGCACTCAACCGGCTGGTCGGCTATCTGCTGCGCCAGGGTGCGCAGGTGCGCGTCTATGCCCCCGTGGTCGACACGCCGGCCTTCCCGCCGACCGGCGATCTGGTCGGCGTCGCCTCGGTCCCGGTGCCGGGGCGCGGCGAATACCGGATCGCGCTCGGCCTGCCGGCGGCGGCGCGGCGCGATCTTGACGATTTCGCGCCCAACCTGATCCATCTGTCCGCCCCCGATATTCTCGGGCACCGCGCGCTCGCTTATGCGCGCCGCCGCGATCTGGCGGTCGTCGCCTCGGTGCATACGCGGTTCGAAACCTATCCGCGCTATTACGGCCTCGCCTTCATGGAACCGGCGGTCGAGGCGGTGCTGCGCCGCTTCTACCGCCGCTGCGACGCGATTGTCGCGCCGTCGGATTCGATGGCGCAGTGCCTGCGCGGCCAGCGGATGAGCTATGATGTCGGCATCTGGAGCCGGGGGGTGGACCGCGACATCTTCCATCCCGGCCGCCGCGACCCGCTTTGGCGGCAGGCGCTGGGCATTGCCGATGACGATGTCGTGATCGGCTTTCTCGGCCGGCTGGTGATGGAAAAGGGCCTCGACGTGTTTTCCGACACGATCGACGCGCTGGAGCGCCGCCAGCTGCGCCACAAGGTGCTGGTGGTGGGCGACGGCCCGGCGCGCGACTGGTTCGAACGCCGGCTGCCTCAGGCGGTGTTTGCCGGCTTTCAGGGCGGGGCCGATCTGGGCCGCGCGGTCGCATCGATGGACATGCTGTTCAACCCCAGCGTCACCGAGACGTTCGGCAATGTGACGCAGGAAGCGATGGCCTGCGGCATTCCGGTGATCGCCGCGCGCGCGACCGGCAGCGAAAGCCTGGTGGCCGATGGCGTGACCGGCCGGCTGGTCCGCCCCGGCGCGATCGAGGCGTTTGCCGATGCGCTGGGCGAATATCTGGCCGATCCCGACGCGCGCATCGCCGCCGGTCAGGCAGGTCTGGCCCGCGCCGCCCAGTCGGGCTGGGATCAGGTCAATCAGGCGCTGGTCGACACCTATCTGCGCGTGCTGCGCCAGCGCCGCGACGGCGGCGGCGCGCCACAGCCCAGCCCGGTGCCCTGACCGGGGCCGGGGTTCGCCCCGCCCCGCTCCATCGTCAGCCTGAAGCGCCGGGCCGGTCAGCCCGGCTGGAACATTCCCCAGAGCATTTTCAAGCCGGGTTGGATCACCCGGCGACTCGGAAAATGCGCCAAATCAAAGGCCTAGAGCGGCCGATCCGATGCAATCGGATCGGAAACCGCTCTAGCCCTCGTCGCCCATGCGCAGCGCGGCGATGAACGCTTCCTGCGGAATCTGGACGCTGCCATATTCGCGCATGCGCTTCTTGCCTTCCTTCTGCTTTTCCAGAAGCTTGCGCTTTCGGGTAATGTCGCCGCCATAGCATTTGGCGGTCACGTCCTTGCGCAGCGCGGCGATGGTCTCGCGCGCGATCACCTTGCCGCCGATCGCCGCCTGGATCGGAATCTTGAACAGATGGCGCGGGATCAGATCCTTCAGCCGCTCGCACATATGGCGGCCGCGCGCCTCGGCGGCGCTGCGGTGGACGATCATCGACAGCGCATCGACCGGCTCGGCATTGACGAGGAGCGACATCTTGACGAGGTCGCCCGGCCGATAGCCGATCTGTTCGTAATCGAAGCTGGCATAGCCGCGGCTGATCGATTTCAGCCGGTCGTAGAAATCGAACACGACTTCGTTGAGCGGCAGCTCATAGGTCAGCTGCGCGCGGCCGCCGACATAGGTCAGGTTCTTCTGGATACCGCGCCGGTCCTGACACAGCTTGAGGATCGCGCCCAGATATTCGTCGGGGACATAGATCACCGCCTCGATCCACGGCTCCTCGATCTCGGCGATGCGGTTGGGATCGGGCATGTCGGCGGGGTTGTGCAGCTCGATCTGCCGCCCCTCGGCCTCGCCCGCCGCCTTGGTGAGGGTGAGCTTGTAGACGACGCTCGGCGCGGTGGTGATGAGGTCGAGATCATATTCGCGGGTCAGCCGCTCCTGAATGATCTCGAGGTGCAGCAGCCCCAGAAACCCGCAGCGAAAGCCGAAGCCGAGCGCGGCCGATGTTTCCATCTCGAAGCTGAACGACGCATCGTTCAGCCGCAGCTTGGAAATCGATTCGCGCAGCTTTTCAAAGTCGTTGGCGTCGACCGGGAACAGCCCGCAAAACACCACCGGCTGCACTTCCTTGAAGCCCGGCAGCGGCTGGGCGGCGGGCTTTTTGGCGTCGGTGATGGTGTCGCCGACCATCGCCTGGCTGACATCCTTGATCTGCGCGGTGATGAAGCCGACCTCGCCCGGCCCGAGTTCGGGCATATGCTCGATCTTGGGGCGGAACACGCCCACCCGGTCGACCAGATGCGTGGTCCCGGCCTGCATGAACTTGATCTGCTGGCCCTTTTTCAGGACGCCATCGACCACGCGGACAAGGATGACGACGCCCAGATAGGGGTCATACCAGCTGTCGACCAGCATCGCCTGCAGCGGCGCGGTGGCATCGCCCTTGGGCGGCGGGATCTTCTTGACGATCGCATCGAGCACCTCGTCGATGCCGATGCCCGACTTGGCGCTGGCGAGCACCGCCTCGGACGCGTCGAGGCCGATAATCTCCTCGATCTCGGCACGGACCTTTTCCGGCTCGGCGGCAGGCAGGTCGATCTTGTTGATCACCGGCACGATCTCATGGTCATGCTCGATCGACTGATAGACATTGGCAAGCGTCTGCGCCTCGACGCCCTGCGCGGCATCGACGACGAGCAGCGCGCCCTCGCACGCCGCCAGGCTGCGCGACACCTCATAGGCGAAATCGACATGGCCCGGCGTGTCCATCAGGTTGAGGACATAGCCGTTCCAGTCCAGCCGCACCGTCTGCGCCTTGATCGTGATCCCGCGCTCTTTCTCGATGTCCATATTGTCGAGCACCTGCGCCGACATTTCGCGCTCGGTCAGCCCGCCGGTGCGTTGGATCAGCCGGTCGGCAAGGGTCGACTTGCCATGGTCGATATGGGCGATGATCGAGAAATTGCGGATCTTGTCGAGGTCGGTCATCCCGCGCCCCTAGCATTGCCTGACGCGCTTGCCAAAGCCCGGGAAAAGCCGGTGCGGCGGCAGACGCTTTGCGCTATGCCATGGGCGCAACAACAGGGGGTCGCCACCGGATGATCAGCCTGCGGGTCCGCGCCACGCGCCGACCGGGCGGCAGCGGTGCCGGCATGACCGGGTTCGACAGGACGAGGTTCAACGTCTGAGGGGCGAAAGGGAGGAATGACGTGGTGAAGTTGATGACGATGACGGCGGCGGCTGTGGCGCTGCTGGCGGCCGGGCCGGCGCTTGCGGTCGACAAAAAGGACACCAAGGGCTCGTCGGCGCGGCAGATGCAGACCAAGCAGACCGCCGAAATCCCGGTGTGCACCAAAAAGCTCGGCACGATCGCGATCGTCGAGCCGGACAATCAGTGGTGGCGCGAACTCAATCTCGGCAGCCCCGAGGCGATCATCAAGATCTTCGTCCAGCGTTCGGGCTGCTTCACTCTCGTCAATCGCGGGCGCAGCATGGCCAGCCGCAACATGGAACGCGCGATGGCCGATGCCGGCGAGTTGCAGGCCGGATCGAATCTCGGGCGCGGTCAGGTGAAGGCGGCGGATTATTTCCTCCAGCCCGACATTGTCAGCTCCAACCGCAACTCGGGCGGCGGCGGCGCGCTCGGCGCGATTGGCGGGCTACTCGGCGGGCGGGCGGTCGGCGGGCTGCTGGGCGGGATTTCGGTCCGCAAGAGCGAGGCCAATGTCACCCTGTCGGTCGTCAACGCGCGCACGACCGAGGAAGAGGCGCTGGTCGAAGGCTATGCGCGCAAATCCGATCTCAGCTTCGGCGGCGGCGGCGGGGCGTTCTGGGGCGGATTCGCGGGCGCGGCCGGTGGCGGTTATCAGAACACCGAAATCGGCCAGGTGATCGTGCTCGCCTATCTCGACGCCTATACCAAGCTGGTGACCGAGCTGGGCGGCCTGCCCGAAAACGCCGCGGCCGCCGCCCCCAAGGCGCGCTGAACCCCAAAGCGCACTGAACCCTGGGCAGGGGCCGGCACGGATCGGCGGCGGGCGTCTCGACCATGGGGCGCCCGCCCGCCTCCGCGCCGCTTTCTTGGGCGCGGCGACGGAAAGTTCGCATGACGCCCTTGATCCCCGCGCAAACCCCCGTTAAGGGCACCCTCCTTGCCTCCGGGGCGGTCCGCCGCCCGGTCCGGTCGGGGAGTAGCTCAGCCTGGTAGAGCACTGTCTTCGGGAGGCAGGGGCCGGAGGTTCGAATCCTCTCTCCCCGACCAACTTTCCTCGGTGAACATGGCGCAGCGCCGCACGCGCGGCGCGTGCACAGCCGGCGGCACCACCCGGCATTCGCGCCTGCCCTGCCCCGTTCCGGTCGTTGCCGGCCCCGGGATTTGCCTGCCTTGCAAACCATTGCCGGAATGATATCGGGTTCAGGGATCGGGCGCCGCGATCCGTCGCGGTCGGCCAGCGCAACCTTGGGTGATGCGTCCTTGCTTCACGTTCGATCCGCACGGCGAAAGGCAGTATGAGTTCGGGGCAGAACCAGATCTGGTCCGTTGCCCTGCTTGCGGGGCAACGCCCGGGCATCGACCCGCTGGCGCGCGGGTTCCGCCGCGCATCCAAGGCACTGATTCCGATCAACGGCCGCCCGATGATCGCATGGGTGGTGGAGGCGCTGCTCCAGTCGCGCCATGTCGGCCGGATCGTCATCATCGCGCAGGAAGACACTCTTCTCGACGATCCCGCACTCGCGCATGTCCTGAACGAGCCGCGCATCACCTTGGTCTCCGGTCAGGCTGGCATCTCGCGCAACATCATGGCGCTGGCGGGACGCGCGGCGCTTCCCTGGCCGATCATGATCACCACCGCCGATCATCCGCTGCTCACCACGCAGATGGTCGATGATTTTCTGGTCAGGGCGTCGACCCATGACCTGTCGGTCGGCATGGTCGCCCGCACGACGATGCTGGCGCGCTATCCGGAGGCGGAGCGCACCTGGCTCCGGTTCAGCGACGATGGCTATACCGGGGCCAATCTGTTCGCGCTCAACTCGCCCGTCACCTGGAACGCGTTGCAGCTGTGGACGCTGGCCGAACAGGATCGGAAAAAGGCGCTCCGCCTGTTCCTGCATTTCGGGCCAAGGCTGGCGTTCAAGGCGCTGACCCGCCGCGTGTCCGGCCCCGAGGGCATCGCGCTGGCCGGCGGGCGGCTGGGCCTGTCGGCGCAGCTGGTGGCGCTGGCTGATCCCGATGCCGGCATCGATGTCGACAAATGGTCGGACTATTGGCAGGCGGATGCGATCCTGAAGGCGCGCGCTGCCGGGGCGGCGACCGCCCCGTCGGGGGATCGCGCGCCGGCCAAAATCTCGATCTTCGATCTCGACCGGACATTGACCCGCCAGCCGACCTATACGGCGCTGCTGCTGTTCATGGCGTGGCACCATGCGCGGTGGCGTCTGGTGCTGGCCCCGCTCGTCGTCATGGCGATGCTCGCCTATCTGGCAAAGCTGGTCAGCCGGGCGCGGCTGAAGGAGATCGAACATGCGCTACTGATCGGCCGGGCGGTGCCACGCCGGACCGTGCACGCGCTTGCCGAGCGCTTTGCCGACCGGCTGGACCGCAACGGCTTTTTCGCCGAAGGCCGGCAGCGCATCGCGGCCGAGCGCGCCGAAGGGCGGCGGGTGTTGCTGGCGACCGCGGCCAACGGCTTTTACGTCGAGGCGCTGGCACGGCGGCTGGGCATCGACGAGCTGGTGTGCACCCGTTCGACCTGGCACGATGACCAGCTGACCCCGGCAATCGATGGCGACAATTGCTATGGCGAAGCCAAGCGCGAAATGGTCGAGCGCCATCTGGAGGCGCAAGGCCTTGCACGCGGCGACGTGCATCTGCGGTTCTTTTCCGACCATGTGTCGGACAGGCCGACATTCGAATGGTCGGACGAACCCGTGGCGGTCAACCCGTCCGCCAAGCTCAGGGCGCTGGCGACGCGCAGGCGCTGGCCGGTGCTGAACTGGACGTGAGCCGCAGGTGACGGCAAAGGCAACAGGCCTGAACCGGGCAGGACACAGGGCAGTGATGGCAACGGCACCGTGCGCATAGGCTTTCTCTGCAACCACGATCAGATTCACCAGATCGCCCACAGCCTGCCGATCGCGCTGGCTCTGGCGGATCTTGGCCATGAGGTGCTGGTCGCCGCCAGCAGCGATGCCATCGTTGCGGAAATCACGCGGCTGGCAGGGCCGGAGCGGCTGGCCCGGCTCACGCTGGTCCGGCTTGATGTGCGGCGCGGCAGTTCACGCCTCGCGGAAAGGCTGCTCGGCGGGATCGTGCCGGCGCGGAAGATCGTCATCTATCGCGACAATCTCGCCCTGTTCCGCAGCCTCGACGTGCTGGTGGTGACCGAGCGAACCTCGCTGCTGCTCAAGCAGCGTTACGGGCTGCACGCGCTCAAGATGGTGCTGGCCGATCATGGCGCGGGGGATCGTGCCATCGGCTTTGGCACGTCGGCGGCCCTGTTCGACCACATCCTTGCCGCCGGGCCCAAGATCCGCGACCGGCTGGTCGCCGAAGCCGGGGTCGATCCGGCGAACATCACCATCACCGGATATGCCAAGTTCGACACATTGGGGCGCGACCGGCCGACCCTGCCCATGCAGGCGAACGGGCGGCCGACGATCCTCTACAACCCGCATCTGTCGCCGCATCTGTCGTCCTGGTACCGGATGGGCCGGGCGGTGCTGGACCATTTCGTCGCCAGCCGGCGCTACAATCTGATCTTCGCGCCGCACATCATGCTGTTCCACCGGCGGTTCGTCGTCACCATCGACAGGCTGCGGATCGACCGGCCCGGCCGGATCGATCCGCGCTGGCTGGCCGCGCCCAACATCCATGTCGACACCGCCAGCCGCGCGCTCACCGACATGACCTATACCCGCGCGGCCGACATCTATCTGGGCGATGTCAGCAGCCAGGTTTACGAGTTTCTGCGCGAACCCCGCCCGTGCCTGTTCCTCAATGCCCATCATGTCGATCATGACGGCGACCCCAATTACGCCCATTGGCGGGCGGGACCGGTGCTGGATGATGTCGGCGATCTCGACGCGCGCATCGATGACGCCATTGCCAGCCATGAGGCCCGCTACCGCGCCGTGCAGGAGCAGCTGTTCGCCTATACCTTCGATCTGACCGGCGAGCCCTCGGCCATGCGCGCGGCGCGCGCGATCACGGCGCTTTACGCATGACGGACACCGCGCGCCCGCGCGGGGTCGTGGGCCGGATCTATGCCAATCTGGGCCTGCTGCTCGGCGGTAAGGCAATCGCCGGCATTTGCAGCCTCGCCTATCTGGTCATCGCCGCCCGCGCGCTGGGGCCGAAGGATTACGGCATCCTGATCCTTGTCCATGGCTATGCGCTGGCGGTGGGGGGCATCATCAGCTTTCCGGGCTGGCATGCGATCGTCCGTTACGGCGCACCGGCACTGGCGGAGGGCGACCGGCCGCGGCTGTGGCGGCTGATGCGCTTCACCGCCTTGCTGGAGCTTGGCGCGGGCGCGGTCGCCATCGCGGCGGGGATGGTGCTGGCACCGGTGATCGCCCCCCGGCTGGGCATCGGCGGCGCGGCGCTCGATTATGTGGTGCCGTACAGCCTTGCCATCGTGATGGCGGTGCGCACCACCCCGGCGGGCTATCTCCAGCTGCTCAGGCAGTTCAAGCTGCTCGGCCTGCACCATGCGGTGATGCCGCTGTGCCGGCTGGTCGGCGCGGTCGGCGTGACGCTGCTCGGCATGGGGCTGACGGGGTTCATCATCGTCTGGCTGCTGGCATCGATCGCCGAATCCGCCAGCCTGTGGATCATGGGCTGGCTGGTCGCGCGGCAGCATGATCCCGGCGCCCGCCTGTTCCAGGCTCCGCCGGCCGATGCGCCCGCCATCGGCGCGGAAAATCCCGGTCTGTTGCGGTTCATGCTGTTCGCCAATGCCGATGCGACCTTTGCCGAGCTGTCGCCGCGCATCGCGCTGCTGGCGGTGGGCTGGATCCTCGGCCCGGCGGCGGCGGGGCTGTTCTCGGTCGCCCAGCGCGCCACCGTCATCATCGCCCAGCCCGCGCAGATTCTGGCGCAGGCCGCCTATACCGAGTTTGCCCATCTGATCGCCAATGGCGGCCGCGGCGCACCACTGCGCCGCGCGCTGTTCACCAGCATCGGCCTGTCGATGCTGGCCGCACTGCCGCTGGTCATCCTCATCGCCGGTTTTTCGCGCGACGTGGTGGTGCTGCTGGGCGGGGAGGCGTTTGCCGGCGCAGCGGCGCTTGCCGTCTGGCTGCTGGCGGCCCGGCTGATCATGCTAGCCGCCCCCCAGCTCAGCTCCGCGCTGATCGCGCTTGGCCATGCCGGCTGGTCGATGAGCGCCAACATCGTGTCGAGCGTGCTGGCATTGCCGCTGCTGCCGCTCGCTCTTCAGGGGTTCGGCCTGATCGGATCGGGCTATTTCGCGGTGCTGGAATCGGCCCTCGCCCTCACCGTGCTGGTAGTTCTGTGCCTGCGTGCGACAGGCGCTGCCGGCCAGCCACCCAATCCTTGAGAGGTTTTTCGGTGCCGGGCGGGATCGCCCGGCACCCTCCCTTCGAAATCCGGCAGGGCACAGGCCGGCAACAGCCAGCCAGCCCGGCTTGTTGCATGTGTCCTGGACGCGGGATGATCCAGCACAGGCCGAAAACACTCTGGAGCGGTTTTCGATCCGATTGCATCGGATAGGCCGCTCCAGGCGTTTGATTTGCCGCATTTTCCGAGTCGCCGGGCGATTCAGCCCGGCTTGAAAATGCTCTAGAAACGCATGGCAAGGGCCAGCGACCAAAGGCTGCTACCCCGGGCCGGGCCGGCGACCGTGCGGACATGGCGGGCCGTCAGATCGAAACCCGCGCGGCTGCCCAGCCGGATGCCGCCGCCCAGATCGACGGTGTCGCGCGCCGAATCCCGTGCCACCGTCTGCGCGGGCAGGGCGATATTGCCCGCCAGCTGCGACAGCAGCGTCTGCCGCCCGCCGGCAACATTGACCCGGCTGTCCGCTTCGACAAACGGGGCGACCGACAGGCCGCCGCCCTCCCCGCCGGCGATGCGCCACGCCGCCTCCATCCGCGACTCAAGCCCGGTGCGGGCGAGCCGCTGCCGGTCATAGATGAGCGCGAGGCCCTCCGCCCCGTCTTCGGCAAACCCGTCCAGCCGGATGCGTTCATAGACCAGCCGGCTGCGCACCTCGGCCGTGAACGGCCCGGCGGCGATGCGGTTGGCATAGCCGATCATCGCCGCAAGATGGCGGCCGCGCGTGCGCCCCTGCGCGACAAGGCCGGGCAGGCCGGTCTGCCGGCGCAGATCGGTCAGGCGCGGCGCGCCATAGGTGAAGCCGGCTTCGACCATCCCGACCGGCAGGTCGATGCCGGCAAAGCCGGTCACCGACAGGGTCCGCGCCCGTGCGGCACCGCCATCGGCAAAGGCGGTCCGGGCGCGGGTCCATGCGACCGACAGCCCGGCCTCGGCCGCGCCGAACCGCCCGCCAAGCCCGATCAGGCCGCCATCGGTCCGGGTGCGGCTGCGCGCGTCGCCGCCCGGGCCGGCAAAGCGCCCGCGCTCATGCAGTGGCGCGGCGAACAGGCGGATACCGTCCGCCGGGCCAGTCCCCGCGCTGCGTGCGGCATCCGCCAGCCCGCGCAGCCGCGCTGCCTGGGCGAGCGCGAGATGGGGCAGCTGCGCCGTCTGGGCGGCGGCAGCGCCCGAGGCCCCGTCCAGCGTCGCGCCGACCCAGCGGGCGTAAAGCTGATGGCCGCTGCCGCTCAGATGGTTGCTGTCGAACCAGACGAACCGGTTCTGCGCGGCCGCGTCGGGCGCGCACAGCCGCCCATCGGCATCGACACAGGCCCGGTCAAGCGGAGCGAGGCCGAGCGCGCCGTGATTGGCCGCCAGCCAATCGAAAAACGCCTGCTGGCGGATCAGCACCAGATTGGTGCCGGCAGGCAGGCCGGGGCGCAGATCGGCCAGCGTGGTGACAAGCGCATCATTGACGCCGCCGACGATGGTGGTGAGCGCGGTGCGCAGCGGCGCAAGCTCCGCCCCCGCGACCATCGGCAGATACTGGACCGGCGCGACCTCGGCGACCAGCACGGTGCGCGCGCCCAGCCCGGCCAGCCGGCGGACATGATCCGATGCCGCCGTGACGATGTCGCCGCCAATCGCCTCCGGCGCATCGCCCTCGGCCAGACGCAGCAAATCATTGGTGCCCGCCTGGATGACGAACAGGTCTGCCGGGGCCGGGCGGATGCGTCCCTGAGCGACCAGCGCGGCAAACTGGTCGATTTGCACGGCAACGCCGCTCGGCGGGACATCGGGCTCGCCACGCGCGGTCATGTGCGCGCCCGACACCGCAAAGCTGACCCCGCGCCCCGCCACTGGCGGGCCCGCGAGCAGCGCTGCGACCGGCCGCCCCAGCCGTTCGGCCCAGACCGGGCCGTTCGAATCGCGGCACAGATCGTCCGGGCAGAAATAGCCGGGCCGGTCGGCCGCCCGCTCGCCGCGCAGCCGGGCAAGATTGCCCTGATCCGAATCCGAATCCCCGAACACATAGAGCGCGCCGCCCGCCGACCCGGCGGCGGCGACAGGCGCGGCACATGGCAGGGCCAGCATCGCCGCACCCAGCAAGGCGGCACGGCGGACGGAGATGGCGGGGGCCGGCAGGCGATAAATGGAAGTTGCGGAAAACATGTGGGACAGATCCGGTGGTTGCTGACCGGACCGCCCTGCCCGCCCGGCCGCCCCCGCGTCGTCCAGCCCCATCGGCGCGGACGCCGCACAGGTCCGCGCCGATCGGCCCGGACGCGCACGCCGGGCCCCGGCCGCGTCTCGTCAGCGCGCCTGGCGGCGATAGGCGGAAGGGGTTTCCCCGGTGATGCGGCGAAAGGCGGCGTTGAACGTCGATTTGGCGTTGAAACCGACCTGTTCGGCAATCGCGAGGACATTGTCCTCGCTGGCGGCGAGCGCGCGGCACGCGGCCTCGACCCGCCAGCGATTGACATAATCGTAAAAACTGGTGCCGCCGCGCATGTTGAGCGCCTGGCTGAGATAATGGGGTTTGACGCCGCAGCGATCGGCAAGCGTCTTCAGCGTCAGGAACGGGTCTGCCCAGGGCCGCTCGGCTGCCATCACCGCGTCCAGCCGGTCGAGGATGCGGGCGCAACTGTCTTCGTCCAGCCCCGACCGGGCATAGGCCCCGGCATCGGCGGCCGGGACCGGCTCGTCCGCGGGGGCGGCAGGCGCGGGCAGCAGCTCGCGCGCCCAGACCGGCACCGGATCGCCCTGTTGCAGGCCGAACAGGGCAAGGCCGATCAGAATGGCGACTTCGACCAGCGCCGCCATGTCGTCGCCGAGCAGCGACCGGTCGGCAAACAGCGCAAGCAGGCTGTCACCCAGCTCGACCGCGAACGCCGCCAGCAGGAACAGCAGAAACCCGTCGAGCCAGCGCAGCTCGACCCCGCTGGTGTTGGACAGCAGCGCCCGCATCAGCCGGCGATGCGCGGCCAGCAGCCGGATGGTCGCCACCGCCGACACGGCCAGCGCCGCCAGCCAGCCGAGCACGAACAGCGTCAGCCCGGCAATCGCCGGCAACAGCCCGTCCGCCGCCGCCGGCAACCGGCCATGGACGAGCAGATCGTGGCGCACCGCCCCGTCCAGCCGCAGCAACGGCACCAGTGCCGCCATGCCGAGCGCCCAGAACAGCAATGGCACGCGCAGCGACCGCCAGCGCAATGCACCGGGGACCAGCGTCGCGCTGCGCACATACAGCCAGGGCGCCAGCGCAAACAGCGGCCAGACCAGCAGCACATAGCCGGCGACCGCGGCATGGCGGGCGGGGCTGGCGAGCGCGAGCGCGGAATCGACCAGATCGAGCGTGAACACCAGCAGCAAAGCCGCCAGCGCCAGCAGCGGCCCGCGCCGCTGGCGGCCCGCCGGACCGATCAGCCGCGCCATGACCAGCGCCAGGCTCAGCCCGCCGCCGCCCGCGCCCATCAGCACGATGATCAGCTCAGGCGTCGCATCCATGACCAGCCAATCCCCGCCCCCAGCCCGGCCAGCGTTCACAAGGCCGGAAGCGGCGTTGCGTCGGCGACATGACAGCACCGTGACACGGCTCCGGACGCGCAGCAGTGTTCGCACTCATGGACTTGACGAGTGGAATCATGTTGTTTATGTTTTACGTAATATATTTTACGAGTAATCCGATATGCTTGCTCTCAATTCACATCCCGCTCCGGACGGGTTCCGCCGGATGACCGGCCTGCTCGACCTGTTGCTGCTGTTTGCCGGCCTGTCCGTGTTCGCCGAGGGGCTGTATCGGCCGCTCAAGCGGCTTGGTGCGGGGCTTTATCTGCGTGAGCCCGGCGTCTGGGCACCGTTCCAGGATGCGGTCGTGCCGGTGCTGCCGGCGATCTTGCTGCTGATCGCATTGTGGCAGAGCCGGCGGCTGTTTGCGCATCTGGCAACGGGCGAGACACTGAGTGCGGACACGGCCCGGGGCGTGCGGCGCACCGGCGAATGGATCGTCGCGGCGGCGGTGACGGCCGTGATTATCGGCGAGACCGGCAGCAGCCTTGAGCCGGGATGGGCGCTGCCCATCGTCCTTGCCGCGATTGGGCTGGCGCTGCGCAGCCTTGCGCCGGTTTTCGACCATGCCGCCGCCGTCAAGGCGGACCATGACCAGATCGTCTGATCCGCCATGCCCATTGTCGTCACGCTCGATGTCATGCTCGCGCGCCGCAAGGCCAAGGCAAAAGACGTCGCCGCCGCGATCGGCATTGCCGAGACCAACCTGTCACTGCTCAAATCGGGCAAGGTAAAGGGGGTCAGGTTCGACACGCTGGCCGGCCTGTGCCGCGCGCTCGACTGCCAGCCGGGCGATCTGCTGGCTTTCGTGTCCGGCGACGAGGATGCGGGCGACGACGGCTGAGGCGCGGCTGTGGCGGCGGGGCGGCGACAGGCCGCCCCGCTGCCGGATCAGAAATCGTAACGCAGCGAGGCCGACACCGTCCGCCCGTTGATCGACCGGCCCCAGCCAATGCCGTTGGCGGGCAGCTGGCTCTGGTTGATGTCGAAAAAGCCCGCCTGATTGAACAGGTTGCTGGCGTTGATCATCAGCTGCACGCGCGCCACCGGCTTGAACAGCGCGAACGCATTGACCGTCGTGAAGCCGGGGATGCGCAGGATATTCTCGTCCTGCGCATAGCTGCTGGTGATGGTGACGATGTTCGCGCCGACATTCACCCGGTCGAACTCCAGCTGCGGCATCAACGTGATCGTCCAGGCGGGCTGGCGACGCGGCTCCTTGCCGGTCAGGCTGGCGTCGAATTTGTCCTCGGTGATCTTGGCGGTGGTGTAGGTCGCGCCGCCGGAGATGCTGAACGGCCCGTGGCGGAAGCTGCCTTCCAGCTCCAGACCATAAGCGCGATAGGTGCGGAAGGTCTTGTTCGCCGAACCGTTGAGCACATTATGGTCGTCGGCATAGGCGAGGAACGCCGTGGCGTTCAGGGTCATGTTGGTGCGCCGGAACTTGAACCCGCCTTCGAGCTGGCGGACCTCGTCGACCCGGTCCGCCTTGCTCGGCACGCTGCCGTCGTCGGCGACCGCAGAGGTGAACAGGATCTTGTCCGCATTGGCGCGCCCGCCGCGGCTGTAGCGGGCGAACAGCGCCAGCGGCTCGGACACGCGGTAATTGACCCCGGCCGAATAGCTGAGAAAGCCATAATCATAATCGACGGGCGCCGGCCGGTCGAGCTGCAGGAAGCCCACCCGGGTTTCGGGCGCGGAAATCGCGCCGTCGCCATTGACGTCGAAACTGGTCAGCCCGACCCGGCCGCCGCCCAGATCGGCCCCGACCAGCGAGCCGCGCACCCGCCCGCGATCATAGCGCAGGCTGCCGCCGACCGCGAGCTTGCCGACATGATAGTTGACCGAGCCATAGGGCGCGAGAATGCTGTAATCGACGTCGAAAATGCGCCGGAAGCGGCTGCTGTTGCCGCGCGCGAACGAGAAATAGCCCCCCTGGGTCTGGGCGACGCCGCCGGCGCTGGTGATGTCGACCATCGCGGTGCGGCCATTGCCCGCCACATCGGTCACGATCGA
>DBAW01000220.1 GCA_002291855.1 Sphingomonas sp. UBA1000 | reverse complement strand
GCTGGTCGCGGGCGGCGCGGACCGGTTCGCCATTGCCGGCTGCGACCCGCCCTATGCGATCCCGCATGTCGAGATCCGCCATCACACCGCGCCAGCCGCCTATCCGATCGGCTATGTGCGCGGCGCGGCGCATGGCTATGGCTGTTTTTTTACCGAAAGCTTCATCGACGAACTGGCGCGCGCTGCCGGCATGGACCCGTCGATCTTCCGCACCGCCATGCTCGGCCCGTCGCCACGCCTTGCCCGCTGCCTGGCGATGGCGGCGACGCTTGCCGGCTGGCAGGGGGGCGCTGCCGGCACCGGGCAGGGGCTGGCCTGTCACAGCGCATTTGGCAGCCATGTCGCGGTGATCGCCGAGGCGCGGGCCGAGGGCGGGCGCGTGCGCGTCGACCGGCTGAGCGCGGTTGTCGATGCCGGGCGGATCATCAACCCCGATATCGCGCGCCAGCAGGTCGAAGGCGCATTGGTGTTCGGCATGGCGCAGGCGCTGGGGGCGGCGGCCGCGTTCACCGCCGGGCGCATGGCGGCAGAGCGGCTGGCCGATCTCAGCCTGCCCCGGCTGGCCGACACGCCCGAAATCAGCATCGAAATCCTCGACAGCGACGAGGAACCGGGCGGGATCAGCGAGCTGGCGGTGCCGCCCGTTGCGCCTGCGATTGCAAACGCCCTGTTCGCGGCGACCGGACGTCGCTATCGGACTCTTCCAATCCGAACGGAAGGTGCATGAGGCCGACAGACCATCCCCCGATCGCGCCCCGCCGCATGGGCGTGCTGCTGATCAATCTCGGCACGCCCGACGCGCCGACAGTGCCGGCCGTGCGCCGTTATCTGGCCGAGTTCCTGTCGGACCGGCGCGTCGTCGAGATTCCGCCGGTGATCTGGCAGATCATCCTGCGCGGCTTCATCCTCAACACCCGGCCGCAGAAATCGGCCGAGGCCTATCAGCTGGTCTGGACGCCCGACGGGTCGCCGCTCGCCGCGCTGACGAAGCGGCAGGCGGACGGGCTGGCGGGCGCGTTCGGCCCGGACGTGATCGTCGACTGGGCGATGCGCTACGGCAATCCCTCGATCGAGGACCGGCTGCGCGCGCTCAAGGATCAGGGCTGTGAGCGCATCCTGTTCGCGCCGCTCTATCCGCAATATTGCGGCGCGACCACGGCGACCGCGAACGACAAGGCGTTCGCCGCACTCGCGCGGCTGCGCTGGCAGCCGGCGATCCGCACCCTGCCGCCTTATTACGACGATCCGCTCTATATCGCGGCGCTCAAACAGTCGCTGCTCGACGGGCTGGCAAAGCTCGATTTCGAGCCGGAGGCGATCGTCACCAGCTTTCACGGGATGCCGCTGCGCACGCTCAATCTGGGCGATCCCTATCATTGCCATTGCCAGAAGACCGCGCGGCTGCTGTCGGAAGCGCTTGGCCGCCCGGTGCGGGTGTCGTTCCAGTCGCGCTTCGGCCGCGCCAAATGGCTGGAGCCGGCGACCGACGAGGTGCTGGAGGCGCTGCCCGAACAGGGGGTGCGCCGGGTCGCGGTCATCGCGCCGGGATTTTCGGTCGACTGTATCGAGACGCTGGAGGAACTGGCGATCCGCGGCCGCGAGAGTTTCGCGGAAGCGGGCGGCACGCATTTCGCCTATCTGCCCTGCCTCAACGACAGCGCGGTCGGCATGGATTTCCTGCGCGCTTTACTTGCGCGTGAACTTGAAGGCTGGGTGAGCGCCGCCTAATCCCGACCGGAAGCCTTGCACAAATCAAGTCTTTGATAACGGGGAGAGGGACGACATGGCGCGAGTGGCGATCGTAACCGGCGGGACGCGGGGCATTGGCGAGGCGATCAGCCTCGCGCTCAAGGATCAGGGAATGACCGTTGCCGCGAACTATGCCGGCAATGACGAAAAGGCCCGCGCCTTTACCGAGCGCACCGGCATCCGCGCCTATAAATGGGACGTTGGCGACTATCAGGCCTGTCAGGACGGCGTGGCGCAGGTCGCCGCCGATCTCGGCCCGGTCGATGTGCTGGTTAACAATGCCGGCATCACCCGCGACGGCACGATCCTGAAAATGACGCTCGAGATGTGGGAAGAGGTGATCCGCATCAATCTGGGCGGCTGCTTCAACATGGCGAAGGCGGTGTTTCCGGGCATGCGCGACCGTAAATGGGGCCGGATCGTCAATATCGGCTCTATCAACGGGCAGGGCGGCCAATATGGTCAGGTGAACTATGCCGCCGCCAAATCGGGCATTCACGGCTTTACCAAGGCGCTGGCGCAGGAAGGCGCGCGGGTGGGCGTGACGGTCAATGCGCTCGCGCCCGGCTATATCGATACCGACATGGTCGCTGCGGTGCCGGCCGATGTGCTGGAAAAGATCGTCGCCAAGATCCCGGTCGGGCGGCTGGGTCAGGCGCATGAGATTGCGCGCGGCGTCGCCTTTCTGTGCTCCGAAGATGCGGGCTTCGTCACCGGATCGACGCTGTCGATCAATGGCGGCCAGCATATGTACTAACCCGGCGATGGTCGCCGGACCGGTCAAGCGATCGATCACCATTGCCGGCCATCCGACGTCGATCAGCCTCGAGCCTGTCTTCTGGACTGCGCTCGAGGCGGCGGCGGCGGCGGCGGCCCTGCCGCTGTCGGCGCTCGTCGCGCGCATCGACGCGCAGCGGATTGCCGCTGCCAATCCCCCCAATCTTGCCAGCGCGATCCGCGTCTGGCTTTTTGAGCGGGCCCTGGCCGCCGCGCCCGACGCGACCGGCCAGATCAATCCCGCCCAGCCCAGCTAGGACCCCATTATGCGTGTTCTGACCCATTTCCTCCTTGCCTCGGTGATGACAGCCCCCATGACGATTTCTTCTGCCCAGGCGGCCCCTTCTCCTGCTCAGGCCGCAACGCCCGACGCCCCGATCGCCTATCCCCGCACCGAGGCGCAGCCGCTGGTCGAGGAGCAGTTCGGCGTGAAGGTCGCCGATCCCTATCGCTGGCTGGAAAATGACGTGCGCGAGGATGCGCGGGTGCGCGACTGGGTGACCGCGCAGAACAAGGTCACCGATGCCTATCTGGCGACGTTGCCGGCGCGCGCGACCTTTGCCCGGCGGCTGACCGAGCTGTTCAACTATGAACGTGTGTCGCCGCCGGTAAAGCGTGGCGGACGCTATTTCTATGCCCGCAATGACGGGCTGCAGAATCAGGCGGTGCTCAATGTCCGCGACCGGCTGGACGGGCCGGCGCGGGTGCTGATCGATCCCAATGGCTGGGCCAAGGACGGGGCGACCGCGCTGGCCGAATGGCGGCCGTCGGACGATGGCCGCTATCTGGTCTATGCGGTGCAGGACGGCGGCACCGACTGGCGCACCGTGCGCGTGCTCGACGTCGAAACCGGCAAGGATCTGCCCGACAGCGTCGAATGGGTGAAGTTTTCCAATCTCGACTGGGCGAAGGACGGTTCGGGCTTTTTCTATTCGCGCTTTCCGCAGCCGGCGAACGGCGGCAAATTCCAGGCGCTGAACGAGAATCAGCAGGTCTATTTCCACCGGCTGGGCACGCCCCAGTCCGACGACCGGCTGGTCTATCGCACGCCCGACCGGCCGCGCCTCAATCATATTGCCGAGGTCAGCGACGACGGCAAATGGCTGATCATCACCTCGTCCGAGGGGACCGATGACCGTTACGAGATCACGCTGGTCGATCTGTCGCGCCCCGATGCCGCGCCGCGCACGCTGATCAAGGGGCTGGAGCATAGCTGGAACTATGTCGGCAATCAGGGCAGCCGGTTCCTGTGGACGACCAACAAGGGCGCGCCGCGGCTGAAGATCGTCGCGCTCGACATTGCCGAGGCCAATCCGGTGGCCCGCGACATCGTGCCCGAGGACAAGGCGACGCTGGGCGGCGCATCGGTGATCGGCGGAGTGCTGATCGCGTCCTATCTGGTCGATGCCAAGACCGAGGTGCGGCGCTACCGCCCCGATGGCACGCTGATCGGCAAGGTCGCGCTGCCCGGCATCGGCACCGCCGCCGGCTTTGGCGGCAAGGCCGACGATCCCGAAACCTTCTTCGCCTTTACCAGCTTTGCAACGCCGACGACGGTGTTCCGCTATGATGCGCGGTCGGACATGGCGCAGGTCTGGGCGCAGCCGCGCCTGACGTTCAAGCCCGATGATTTCAAGGTCGAGCAGCGCTTCTTCACGTCGAAGGACGGCACGCAGGTGCCGATGTTCATCGTCCGCCGCAAGGATGTGACCGGGCCGGCCCCGACGCTCATGTATGGCTATGGCGGGTTCAACATCAGCAACACGCCGGCTTTTTCGGCCGGGCGGCTGGCCTGGATCGAACAGGGCGGGGCGTTCGCGCTCGTCAACCTGCGTGGCGGCGGCGAATATGGCAAGGCGTGGCACGACGCCGGCCGGCTGCTCAACAAGCAGAATGTGTTCGACGATTTCATCGCCGCCGGCGAGTTCCTGATCCGCGAAGGCGTGACCGGCAAAGGCCAGCTGGCGATTCAGGGCGGGTCCAATGGCGGGCTGCTGGTCGGCGCGGTCACCAACCAGCGCCCAGACCTGTTCGCCGCCGCACTGCCGGCAGTGGGGGTGATGGACATGCTGCGGTTCGACCGGTTCACCGCCGGGCGCTACTGGGTCGATGATTATGGCTATCCGTCTAAGGAAGCGGATTTCCGCAACCTGCTGACCTATTCGCCCTATCACAATGTCCGCAGCGGCACCGATTATCCGGCGGTGCTCGTCACCACCGCCGACACCGACGACCGCGTCGTGCCGGGTCACAGCTTCAAATATGTGTCGGCGCTGCAGGCAGCGGCGATCGGGCCGCGCCCGCATCTGATCCGCATCGAGACGCGGGCCGGCCATGGCGCCGGCAAGCCGACCGACAAGATCATCGCCGAAACCGCCGATCAATGGGCGTTCATCGCCCGCTGGACGGGGCTGACCGTCCGCTGAGGCACGGCCGGGCCGGGGGCTGTTGCCGCCCGGCCCGGTTCATCGCCGGGTCAGCCGCCTGCGCCTAATCCATTCCCGACTGGCAGCTGTCCGGGATGATGGTGCGATGAAGAACTGGGTGCTGATGCTGGCCGTGGCGGGCCTGGGCGTGACGGCGGGGATTGCCGCGCCGGCAACCGCACAGGCGGTCGATCCACGGCTGTCGCGCGAACTGGGCCGGGCGGTCGGCGAGGCCGCCGTGCAGGCCGAGCGCGCCGCCGACGAGATGCGCGCCGCCG
>DBAW01000170.1 GCA_002291855.1 Sphingomonas sp. UBA1000 | reverse complement strand
ACCGGGTGGTCACGGCCGAAGGCTAAAAGCGGTTCAGGCGGGCGTTCAGGCCTCGCCATGGGTTTCGATCAGCGCGGCGGCGATCGCTTCGCGCGGGGACTTGCCGCCCCACAGCACGAACTGGAACACCGGATAATAGCGTTCGCACTCGTCGATCGCGCTTTCGATCAGCGTCTCGGTCTGGGCGAGCGACATGGTCGGCTCGTCGCCCTCGATCAGCGCGGCGTGGCGGAACAGCAGGATGCCGCTGGTCGACCACAGCTCGAAATGGCCGAGCCACAGCTGCTCGTTGACCAGCCCAATGGCTTCATAGATCGCGGCGCGCTTGTCATCGGTGACCTTGATGTCGGGGAGCGCGAGGAACTGGAGCACCTGATCCTCGTCGCGCCAGACGCCGCGCAGCTCATATTCGGTCCAGCTGCCCTTCACATTGGCCACGATCTCGTCATCGCCCGACCGGTCATGCGACCAGCCATGCGCGGCGAAATAGCTTTCCAGCATGTCGATCGGGGCGGCCGGATCGGTTTCCGGGCCTTCGAAATCTTCAAGCGTCATCATCTGCGCGTCCCGGCCATGCGTCTCCGCGCGGTGATCGCAAGCCCGTGCCGGGCGAACAAGCAAGCATCGGCCAAAAAGGCGACAAAGCTGTGGATAAGCGCCGGGCGCACATGCCGTCGCCCGGCATCGATCCTCAGCTGCTGCCCAGCCTTGCCTCGAGCGCGTCGAGCCGCGCCTTCAGCGCATCGGCCTCGTCGCGCGCGGCGGCGGCCATCGCCTTGACCGCCTCGAACTCCTCGCGGCTGACGAAATCCATGCCGGCAATCCATTCGCGGGCGCGCTCGCGCATCGCCGCCTCGGCCTCGCGGCCCATGCCGGCCATCGTTCCGGCAAAGCCGTTCAGCATCTTGGACATGTCGTCGAAAAACCGGTTCTCGCTCTGCATCGCCTGCTCCTTCAGCCTGCAATCTGGGTGGTGACGGCGCCCGGCACAAGCCGTTCGGCATCGGGATTGAGCATCCGATAGTCGTTGTTGAGCGCGGCGGCAAAGCAAAGCCAGGCCAGATAGGGCACCATCAGCCATGCCGCGACCGGCCGCACCGCGCCAAAGGCGAACACCGTCGCCAGCGCCGCGAGGATCATGACGAGGATCAGATAGAATGCCGCCGTCACCTGATGAAAGGCGAAGAACAAAGGCGACCAGGCGAGGTTGAGCGCCAGCTGCACGACAAACAGCACCACCGCCATTTCGCGCGACCGGTGGCCGCGCGCATTGAGCACGACGGCGAGCGCCAGCCCCAGCATCACATAGAGCGTGCCCCAGACCAGCCCGAACGCCCAGCTGGGCGGCATCGACGCCGGACGCTGGAGGCTGGCGAACCACAGATTGTCATAGCCGGAGTTGGCGAGCCGCCCGGCGGCGCTGCCCAGCAGAACGACAAGCGGCACGGTGACCACGGCCTTGCGGAAAAACGCCATGTTGAGCTGCGACCGCGATGCGAGCTGACCCACCCCTTATTCTCCCCTTGCTTATTCGGCCGGCGCCGGCCTCTCCCCGCCTGCGCCGCGGCCCTCATCCGCGTGATTGTCCGGTCCCGGTGCCGCCGTCTCGTCCAGCGCCTCATCCAGCGCCCGGCCGACCGCTTCGGGCGAGCCGGTATAACGCGCGAGCCGCGCATAAAGGATCGGGATCAGGAACAGGGTGATGGCGGTCGCAATCGTCACGCCGAACACGATCACCACGCCGATCGCCCCACGCGCGGCCGAGCCGGGGCCGGAAGAGATGGCCAGCGGCACCGCCCCCATCACCGTTGCAATCGACGTCATCATGATCGGCCGTAGCCGCCGCGTCGCCGCGCGTTCGACCGCCGCGACAATGCCCAGCCCTTCGTCGCGCAGCTGGTTGGCGAACTCGACGATCAGAATGCCGTTCTTGGCCGCCAGCCCGACCAGCATGACGATGCCGATCTGGCTGTAGAGGTTGAGCGTGCCGCCGACGACCGCCAGCCCGACCAACCCGCCGGCAACCGCCAGCGGCACCGTGGTGATGATGACCGCCGGGTGGACGAAGCTTTCAAACTGCGCGGCAAGCAGCAGATAGATGACAAGCACCGTCATCGCGAACACGAAGACGATGGAGTCTCCGGTTTCCTTGAAGCTCTGGCTTTCGCCGCGATAGCCGATGGCGGTGATCTCCGGCGCGCGGTTCGCCTCCGCCTCGAGAAAGGCGAGCGCTTCGCCCAGCGTGTAGCCGGGCGCGATGCCGGCCGACAAAGTGATCGCGCGCAGCTTGTTGAACCGCCCCAGATCGCGCGGCCCGGCCGTGTCCGACAGGGTGACGAGATTGGCGAGCGACACCAGCTCGCCCGAGCGGCTGCGGACATAGATGCGCGCCAGATCGGCCTGCGCCGCGCGGCCGGCGCGTTCGGCCTGGACGATGACGCGATATTCCTCGCCCCGGTCGACATAGGTCGACACCCGCCGCGAGCCGAGCAGCGTCTGCAGCGCCTGGCTGACCGCGTCGACCGACACGCCCAGATCGCCGGCGCGCGTGGTGTCGACGCGGATGTTCAGCTGCGGCTTGGTTTCCTTATAATCGGAGTCAAGGTTGATGATGCCGGGATTGTCGGCGGCGGCGGCAAGGATGCGGTCGCGCGCGCGCACCAGCCCTTCATAGGTCGGCCCGGCGATGACGAAGCTGACCGGCTGGCCGCGCCCGCCCAGCGCAGAGCGCGGCTGGGCGTTGCCGCGCAGCGCCGTCTGCCCGGCCATCAGCTGGTTGACGCGACCGGCAAGTTCCTGCGTCGTCGTCGTGCGTTCTTCCCAGGGCTTCAGAAACAGGATGAAGGTGCCCGAGTTGAAATCCTCGCTCGCCCCGAACCCGGCGGGGGCACGGTTGATCACCGACCGCACCGGCCCTTCGCTCAGCAGCGGCAGCAGCAGGTTTTCCGCGCGCCGCTGATAGTCGACGATGGTGTCGAAGCCCGTGCCCTCTGGGGCGGCGGTCTGGATCTGGAGGACGCCGACATCCTCGGCCGGCACCAGTTCGGACCGCATCTGCCCGAACAGGAACACCGCGCCGCCAAGCAGCGCGGCGGTCATGACCAGCGCGATCGCCGGGCGGGCGATCGACCGGGCGAGCAGCCGGCCATAGCCGCGCTCGGCCACCTCGAGCAGCTGATCAAGCTCGCCGCGAGCTGTGACGCGGATGCCGCGGAGCGCCTGTGCGGCAGCGAGGCATCGCTCGCCGAGGCGCGCGCGCTGATGCCCGAAGAGGAGAAGACAGAGGAGAGCGGGGATGAAGAAGGAGGGGCCGGCTGACCTCCAGGAATTCGTCTGGATCTGGAATCGGCGCCACGGGCAGAAGACGCCCGCGGTGCACCGGCGCATCCTGCGCTGGATGGAGGCGGAGGCGCGCGCGCGGCGCCTGCTGCTGATGGCCTTCCGCGGCTGCGGCAAGTCCACCCTGATGGCGCTGTTCTGTGCCTGGTCCCTCTATCGCCGGCCGGAGCTGCGCATCCTCGTGCTCGCGGCGGAGCAGTCGCTCGCCATCAAGCTCGTGAACCACACGCGCCGCATCCTCGAACGCCATCCGCTCTGCCCGCGCCTGCTCCCCGAAGGCGTGGAGGGCTGGGCGGCGGACCGCTTCACCGTGATGCGCGAGGCACCGCTGCGCGACCCCTCGATGCTCGCGCAGGGGCTCGGCGGCAATATCACCGGCATGCGCGCGGACATGATCCTCTGCGACGACGTGGAGGTGCCCGGCAACTGCGACACGCCGGGCAAGCGCGCGGAGCTGCGCGAACGTCTGGCCGAGGCGGAATTCATCCTTACACCAGGAGGCCTCATCCTCTACGCCGGCACGCCGCACACGGAGGAAAGCCTGTACCGCGAGGGCGACGACTTCCTGGAGGGCTATCGCCGCCTCGCCGTGCCCATCATGGACGCGGCGGGGCAGAGCGCCTGGCCCGAGCGCTTCGACGAGGAGGGCATCGCCGCGCTGCGACGTCGCGTCGGCCCCATCCGCTTCGCGCGGCAGATGATGCTCCAGCCCGTCCCCGCCGCCGCCGCGCGGCTCGATCCGGCCCTGCTGCTGCCCTATGCGGAGGAGACGGAGTACCGGGAAGCGAACGGGCACGCGCAGCTCTGGCTGCTCGGCCGGCGCATGGTCTCGGGCGGCGGCTACTGGGATCCCTCCTACGGGCGCGAGCAGGGCAGCGACGGCTCGGTGCTCGCGGCGGGCTACTGCGATGCGGAGAACCATCACTTCCTGCACCGCATCGCCTGGATCACGCAGCGCCCCGACGCGAGCGAGGATCCGGCCACGCAGCAATGCCGCACCGTCGCGCGGCTGGCCGATGAGCTGCACCTTCCCGTGGTGCGGGTGGAGACGAACGGGCTCGGGCGCTTCCTGCCCGCGCTGCTGCAGCGCGAGATGGCCCGCCAGGGCGTGGCCTGCGCGGTGATGGAGCAGGTGAACCGCCGCCCGAAGGCCGAGCGCATCCTGGCCGCCTTCGATCCGCTGATGGCCGCGCGGCGGCTGCACGCGCACGGCTCGGTGCTCCGCACGCCCTTCGCGCGCGAGATGGCGGAGTGGCGGCCGGACGCGAAGGGCGCGCGCGACGACGCGCTCGACGCGGCGGCTGGCGTGATCCTGGCGGAGCCGGTGCGGCTGCCGGCCCTTCCGCCGCGGCCGCTTCGGCCGGGTTGGAGGGGTTAGGCCCTCCGGCGCCGCGCGAGGATTTCGCTCGCGTGGCGCACCGTGCCCTCGTCCGTGATCGCGAAGCTGCCATCGGCGCGGTGCATCGCGAGGCCCATGCCCGAAAGCCGCTTCAGGCAGGGCTCGTCCGCCAGGCCCTGCGGGCGCCCCGCCGGCCCCACCAGCGTCAGCCGGTGCAGCGCCGAGCGGCAGCATGTCTCGAGATACGGCTGGTTCCACATCCGCTGATTCGACCCTCAAGCCCCGCGTGGTGTGGGGATTTGCCGCGCCCCGCGCAAGGAGACCCCATGCTGCCCATGGACCCCGCCTTCCTGTGGTGGATCATGATCGTCGAGGCCCCGATGATCGCGAGCCTCTACTGGTTCCTCCACACCATCAAGCGCGACCTCGATCGCCCGACCTTGAAGGGCGACTCCCAGCTCTCCGACGCGCTCAGCCGCACGCGCGACGAGCTGGCGGGATTCAAGCTCGAGGTGGCGCGGACCTATGTGCCGCTCTCGCTGATCCGGGACGTGGACCGTCGCCTCACCGAACATCTGCTGCGCATCGAAGAGAAGCTCGAGGACGTGCGCCGCGAACAGGAGAACCGCCGATGATCGCCCCCCGCACGGAGGCGCGCGACGTCGCCGCCGAGCTGCT
>DBAW01000071.1 GCA_002291855.1 Sphingomonas sp. UBA1000 | reverse complement strand
GGCTGCTGATGGGCACGTCGATGGGCTGCATGCACGGCTTTGTCTGGGGCACCACCCGGCCCGAGCGCGTGCAGGCGATGATGCCGATGGCGTGCCTGCCGGTCGAGATTGCCGGCCAGAACCGGATATGGCGCAAGCTGGCGATCGACGCCGTGCGCGCCGACCCTGCCTATCGTGGCGGCGATTACACGACGCAGCCGCTCGCCGGGCTGCGGACGGCGGCCAGCCTGCTGCTCGTCGCCGGGCTGAACCCCGTTCTGGCACAGGCGCAGGCCCCGACGCGCATCGCCGCCGAGGCCGCGCTCGACACCGCCTTTGCGCGCACCATTGCCGGGCGTGACGCCAACGACCTGATCTGGCAGCTCGACAGCTCGCGCACCTATAATCCGGCGGCAGGGCTTGAACGCATGACGATGCCCGTCACCTGGGTGAACTCAGCCGATGATTTCATCAACCCGCCGGGCCTTGGCATTGCCGAGGCGGCGGCCCGCCGCCTGCCCGACGGCAAGTTCATCCTGATCCCGCAAAGCGCCGAGACGCGCGGCCACGGCACCCATACATGGGCGCGCTTCTGGCAGGACGAACTGGTCGCGCTGCTCGCGCGCAGCGAAGGGCGCTGAGCATGGCCCCGACCGGCAGCCGCAGCGCCCGGATTCCGTGCGTGACGAACCGGGGGCATGGCGGCTAAAGCCCCGGGCCATGATCCTTGTCATCGACAATTATGACAGCTTCACTTGGAACCTCGTCCATTATCTGATGGAGCTGGGGGCCGAGGTCGATGTGGTGCGCAACGACGCGCTGTCGGCCGGGCAGGCACTGTCGTCCGGCGCGCAGGCGTTCCTGATCTCGCCCGGCCCGTGCACGCCGAACGAGGCGGGCATTTCGCTCGATCTGGTCGCCGCCTGTGCCGAGGCCGGGCGGCCGCTGCTCGGCGTGTGCCTTGGCCATCAGGCGATCGGCCAGCATTTCGGCGGCAAGGTGGTGCGCGGCGGGCTGATGCACGGCAAGACCTCGCCGGTCACGCATGACGGCACCGGGCTGTTCGCCGGCCTGCCCTCGCCCTTCACCGCCACCCGCTATCATTCGCTGATCGTGCCTGAAGACACGCTGCCGCCCGAGCTGGTCGTCAATGCGCGCAGCGACGACGGCCATGTGATGGGCTTTCGCCACCGCGATCTGCCGATCCACGGCGTCCAGTTCCATCCCGAAAGCATCGCGACCGAGCATGGCCACCGGATGCTCGCCAATTTCATGCGCGCCGCCGGCCTGCCGGTCAGGGAAATCGCATGACGACGATCACCATCCTGCCCGACGCCAGCATGGCGCTGGATGCCGAGACGGCGGCGCGTGCCTTTGGCGACATTCTGGACGGCAAGCCCGCCCATGACGACATTGCCCGCTTTCTGGCCGACATGTCGCTGCGCGACGAGACGGCGGTCGAAATCGCCGCCTGTGCGCAGGCGATGCGCGCGCGGATGCTGCCGGTCGATGCGCCGGCCAACGCCATCGATGTCTGCGGCACCGGGGCCGATGCGCAGCACAGCCTGAACATCTCGACTGCGGTTGCCATCGTCGTCGCCGCCTGCGGCGTGCCGGTGGCCAAGCATGGCAATCGCGCGGCCTCGTCCAAGGCCGGGGCAGCCGACACGCTGGAGGCGCTCGGCCTCAATCTCGATGTCGCCTCGGCAACTGCCGAACGCAGCCTCAATGATCTCGGCATCGCGTTCCTGTTCGCGCAGATCCACCACCCCGCGCTCGCGCCGCTGGCGCCGATCCGCCGCGCGCTGGGGCGGCGCACGGTGTTCAACCTGGTCGGCCCGCTGTGCAATCCGGCGCGGGTGTCGCGCCAGCTGATCGGCATTGCGCGGCCCGATTTCATGCCCGTCTATGCAGATGCGGCGCGGCTCGTCGGCCTGCAATCGGTGCTGCTGGTGGCGGGCGACGAACCGCTCGACGAACTGTCGATCGCCGGGCCGAGCACGATGGTCTCGGTCGGCCTGCTCGGCGACAGCGTCCACCGGGTGATGCCGCGCGATGCCGGGCTTCAGCCGCACCCGCTGGATGCGCTCAAGGGCGATGATGCCGCCTATAACGCCGCCGCGCTGCGCCGCCTGCTGATGGGCAGCCCGGGGGCCTATCGTGATGCCGTGCTGCTCAACGCCGCGGCTGCGCTGCTGGTCGCGGGCGAGGCCGCCGATCTGAAGGATGGTGCCCGCCGCGCCGCACATGCGATTGACGACCAGAGCGCGCTGCACCTGCTCGAACGCTGGATCGCCTATCGATGAACAAGCTTCAGGAAATCTGCGCCTTCAAGGTGACGGACACCGCCCGTCGCCGTGCGCTCAACCCCGATCTCGACGCGCTGATCGCCGCCCAGTCGCCGCCGCGCGGCTTTCGCCGCGCGCTCGATGCCGCGCCCGGTTACGGCCTGATCGCGGAGATCAAAAAGGCCAGCCCGTCCAAGGGGCTGATCCGCGCCGATTTCGATCCGCCCGCCCATGCCCGCGCCTATCAGGCGGGCGGCGCATCCTGCCTGTCGGTGCTGACCGACGAACCCTATTTCGAGGGCCGCGACGCCGATCTGGTCGCCGCGCGCGCCGCCTGCACGCTGCCGGTGCTGCGCAAGGATTTCATCGTCGATCCCTGGCAGGTGCGCGAGGCACGGGCGCTCGGCGCGGATGCGATCCTGATCATCGTCGCCGCACTCGACGACGGCCAGATGGCGGAGATCGAGGCGGCAGCGCTCGAGCTTGGCATGGATGCGCTGGTCGAGGTGCACAGCAGCGCCGAACTCGACCGCGCGCTCAGGCTCCGGTCGCGGCTGATCGGGGTCAATAACCGCGATCTCAGGGACTTTTCGGTCAGTTTCGAGCGGACCTATGAACTGGTCGGGCGCGCGCCGGCCGGCTGCACCTTCGTCGCCGAAAGCGGGCTGACCAGCCGGGCCGATCTCGACGCGATGGCCGAACATGGCGTGCGCTGCTTCCTGATCGGCGAAACGCTGATGCGCGCCGATGATGTCGAGGCCGCGACCCGGGCACTGGTCGGCTGACCATGGCGGCGGACCGCGATGCCGACGCTGCGGGGCTGACCCATCTCGACGCGGCGGGCCAGGCCCGGATGGTCGATGTGTCGGCCAAGCCCGACAGCCTGCGCGTGGCCGTCGCCAGGGGGCGCATCCTGATGTCGGCCGGAGCGGCGGCGGCGATTGCGGCCGGCACGGTGGTGAAGGGCGATGTACTCGCCGCCGCGCGCATCGCCGGCATCATGGCCGCCAAGCGCACCGCCGATCTCATTCCGCTCTGCCACCCCGTTGCGCTGGCGGGCGTCACCATCGACCTCGATGCCGCGCCCGATGGCGTCACCGCCACCGCCACCGCCCGCACCACCGGGCCGACCGGCGTCGAGATGGAGGCGCTGACCGCCGTCTCGGTCGCTCTGCTGACGATCTACGACATGGCAAAGGCGCTCGACCGGGGGATGCGGATCGACGGCATCGGTCTGGTCGCCAAAAGCGGCGGCCGTTCGGGCGACTGGCAGGCCTAGCGCAGTTTCGCGCCGGGGTGAATCACCCGCCGGCGCGGAAAATGCGGTAAATCAGAGGGCTGGGGCGGCCGATCCGATCCAAAGAGCGCTGCAGGGCGGCGAAATCGATGCGATGACGCGCCGCCCCGGCTGTGGCAGGCATGGCGAATGACCCCTTCCTCCTCCCTGTTGCCGGTCGCCGACGCCCAGGCGCGGCTGATCGCGGCGGCACCGCTGCTCCCCCCGGTCACGCGTCCGCTTGCCGAGGCCGCCGGGCGCTGGGCGGCGCAGGACATTGCGGCGGGCGTCGATCATCCCTTTGCCGATGTCTCGGCAATGGATGGCTATGCGATCCGCCATGCCGATCTGCCGGGGCCGTGGGACGTGATCGCAACCATCCCCGCCGGGCAAATGCCTGCCGCCGCGGTCGGGCCGGGCATGGCCGCGCGGATCTTCACCGGCGCGGCCCTGCCCGACGGAGCCGACACCATCCTGATCCAGGAGGATGCGAAGCGTGACGGCGACCGGCTGGTGCTGGCCGGCGACGGGCCGGCGCGGCCGGGCGCGCATGTCCGCGCCCGCGCGATGAACTTTGCCACGGGCGACACGCTGATCCCGGCAGGGCAACGCATCACCCCCGCCCGGATCGGGCTGGCGGCGCTGGGCGGCCATGCCCGGCTGCCGGTGCGCCGCCGCGCGCGCGTCGCGCTGATTTCGACCGGCGACGAGCTCGCGGCACCGGGCGCGCCGCTGCGCCCCGGCCAGATCCACGCCGCCAATGCCGCGATGCTCGCAGCGCAGCTCGCCACCCTGCCGGTTGAGGTTCATGATTGCGGGATCATCGCCGATGATCGTGCCGCGCTCGCCCGCGCCATTGGCGATGCGGCGGTGCAGGCCGATATTCTGGTGACCATCGGCGGCGCGTCGGTCGGCGATCATGATCTGGTGCGCCCGGCGCTTGCCGATTGCGGCGCAACGCTCGATTTCTGGCGGATCGCGATGCGGCCGGGCAAGCCGCTGATGGCCGGGCAACTGGGCAAGACGATGGTGCTCGGCCTGCCCGGCAACCCGGTTTCGGCCTTTGTCACCAGCGCGCTGTTCCTGATGCCGCTGATCGCGGCGATGGGCGGGGCCGCCGCGCCGCTGCCGCCCACACTCTCGCTGCCGGTGGGCGAGGCGCTGCCCGCCACCGGCCCGCGCGCCGATTATCTGCGCGCCCGGCTGATCGACGGACAGCTTTTCCCGGTCGGGGTGCAGGACAGCGGGGTGCTGACCGGGCTTGCCGCCGCCGATGCGCTGATCGTCCGCCCCGCCAATGCCCCGGCCCTGCCTGCCGGCGCGTTCACCGATGTTCACATCATTGCTTGACGTCGCGGCAGGCGTTTCCTACACGTTCCTTGTTCGTTCCCAGCCAAGGGCGAGGCGATGCTGACGCGCAAGCAACATGAACTGCTCCTTTTCATCCATGACCGCCTGGCAAGCAGCGGCGTGTCCCCCTCGTTCGAGGAGATGAAGGAGGCGCTGGACCTCAAGTCCAAATCGGGTGTCCACCGGCTGATCGGCGCGCTTGAGGAACGGCAGTTCATCCGCCGCCTGCCCAACCGCGCCCGCGCGCTCGAGGTGCTGCGCCTGCCCGATGGCGGCGGTGCGGCGACCGAAAAGGCGCGCGCGCCCAGCCCGGCGGCCGCCCCCCCGCCGGTCGCCGCGAA
>DBAW01000230.1 GCA_002291855.1 Sphingomonas sp. UBA1000 | reverse complement strand
ACCGGCGGCGGGCGGGATGAGCGGGGCCGGGATGAAGGATGGCGGGGCAATGACGGCTGTGGCACCGGCAGAGGCGATGATCATCGGCAGCGCGCCGGCACCGGGCGGGGCGGCGGCGCGGATCGCGCGCATCGCCGGTGGCTGGGGCGTCAACATCGCCATCGCGCTCACCGCGCTGCGCACCAACATGCTGCGCTCGCTGCTCACCTCGCTCGGCGTGATGATCGGGGTGCTGTCGGTCGTGCTCGCGGTCGCGGTGGGCGAGGGGGCGCGCCTGTCGGTGATGGATTCGATCTCGACCCTTGGCTCCAACATGGCGATCGTGCTGCCCCAGCCTGAAAACCGGGGCGGGCGGCGGGTGTCGGACCGCGGACGGCTGACCGAACGCGATGCCCGCGCGGTGCTGCGCAGCGTGGCCGGCGTCACCGCGATCGCGCCGCAGCTGCGCTCGACCGTCCAGCTCGTCTCGGGCGGGCGCAACACCAGCACCACCGCCATCGGCATGACGCCCGATTATGGCCGCATCACCGGGCTGGACGTCGCCCAGGGCCGGTTCGTGCAGGATGCCGATGTCCGCACCGCCGCGCGCGTCACCGTGATCGGGCCGACGGTCGCCGGGCGGCTGTTCGGCGATCTCGATCCGGTGGGCCAGACGGTCAGGATCAGCCGGGTGCCGTTCACCGTGATCGGCGTGCTCGAAAGCAAGGGATCGAGTTTCGGCCAGGACAATGATGATCTGGTGCTGGTGCCGCTGACCACTGCGCGCCAGCGTTTCGCCTCCAGCCTGCCCGGGGCCGATGATCTGGCGGTGCTGTTCGTCGGCTTTGACGACGGGGTCGACCTGGCCGATGCCAAGCGCCGGCTGACCCGGCTGCTGCGCCAGCGCAACAATATCGGGCGCGGCGAGATGAACCCGTTCACGATCAACACCACCGCCGAGTTCATGGAGGCCTCGGCCACCGTCACCGCCGTGTTCCAGGCGGTGCTCGTCGCCATTGCGTCGATCTCGCTGCTGGTCGGCGGGATCGGCATCATGAACATCATGCTCGTCTCGGTGACCGAGCGGACGCGCGAGATCGGCCTGCGCATGGCGCTGGGCGCGCGGCGCAGCGACATCCGCAACCAGTTTCTGGTCGAGGCGGCGGTGCTGTGCGTGATCGGCGGCACCGCCGGGCTGGCGCTCGCCTATGGCTGTGCGGCGCTGTTCGAGCGGCTGGCCGATTTTCCGGCCCCGATCGGGCTGGGGACGGCGCTGCTCGCGGTCCTGTTCGCTGGTGGCATCGGGCTGGTGTTCGGCGGCTATCCGGCGATCCGCGCGTCGCGCCTGTCGCCGATCGACGCGCTGCGCAGCGAATAGCGCCGGTCAGGTCCGGGCTACCCGGCTTTAAAACGCTCTAGCCCTTTGATCTGTCGCATTTTCCGAGTCGCCGGGCCGGTCGGCCCGGCTTGAAAATGCTCTAGTCCTCAAGGATCAGGCTGTGGTCGCGGGTGTCGCGCATCCGCAGATAGACGATCAGCGACAGGCCGATCATCGCCGTCACATAGGCATAAAAGCCGCGCTCCATCCCCTGCTGTTTCAGCCACAGCGCGACATATTCGGCGGTGCCGCCGAACAGCGTGTTGGCGATGGCATAGGGCAGCGCCACGCCCAGCGCGCGGATATGGGCGGGAAACATCTCGGCCTTCACCACCGCGTTGATCGCCGTATAGCCGGTGACGATCAGCAGCGCCGCGCTGACCAGCGCGAATGCCGTCAGCGGATCGCGCACCGTCTCCAGCGCGGTGAAGATCGGCCAGGTGAACAGCAGCCCGGCGACACCGAAGCCGATCATCAGCGGCTTGCGCCCGATCCGGTCGGACAGCGCGCCCGCCACCGGCTGGGCGAGCATGAACAGCAGCAGCGCGCCGGTCATGATCGCGCTGGCGGTTTCGCGGCTGAACCCGGCGGTGTTGGCGAGGAATTTCTGCATATAGATCGAATAGGCGTAGAAGGCGAGCGTGCCGCCCGCGGTCAGCGCCATCACCGTCATCGCCGCGCGCGGATGGTGGCGCAGCAGGGCGAGCGCGCCGCTGTGTCCCGCTGCATCGGCGCGTGCGTTGCGGAAACTCTCGGTCTCGGCCAGCCGCCGCCGCAGCCAGAACACGACCACCGCCAGCGCGCCGCCAAGTGCGAACGGGATGCGCCAGCCCCAGGCCTCAAGGCTGTCGGCCGACATCACCGCCTGCAGCACCAGCAGCACGCCGAGCGCCGCCAGCTGCCCGGCGATCAGCGTCACATATTGAAAACTCGAATAAAAACCGCGCCGGCTGCGCCCCGCCATTTCCGACAAATAGGTCGCGCTGGCACCATATTCGCCGCCCAGGCTCAGCCCCTGCGCCAGCCGCGCGATCAGCAGGATCATCGGGGCCGCCCAGCCGATCCGGTCATGCCCCGGCGTCAGCGCGATGGCGAATGATCCGCCGCACATCAGGCTGACCGACAGGGTCAGCCCGGCCTTGCGGCCATGGCGGTCGGCATAGACGCCCATCAGCCAGCCGCCGATCGGGCGCATCAGAAACCCGACCGCAAACACCGCCGCCGCCTGCAACAGCTGCGCGGTCGGATCGCCGGCCGGGAAAAACGCCGGGGCGAAATACAAAGTGAAGGCGGCATAGACATACCAGTCATACCATTCGACCAGATTGCCCGCCGACCCGCCAAGGATCGCGCGCAGCCGCGCGCTGCGGTCGCCGGGGGGAAGGGACGGTGCGCCGTCGGTCGCCTGTGCTGCCATGCCGCCTGCTAGACCAAATCGCCGCGCGCGGGAATCCGGCTGACAGCGGCGGCAAAAGCCGGAACAATGCACCCCGGCACAAGACCATGACCACAAGACATAAAAGGGAGAGGCACGGCGATGTTCGAGACGATCACTCTGGCGGTCGAAGACGGGATTGCGACGATCACGCTCAACCGGCCCGACCGGCTCAACGCCTTCACCCCGCAGATGATGGCGGAGCTGATCGCCGCCTTCGACCGGACCGATGGCGATGATGCGGTGCGTGCGGTGATCGTCACCGGGGCCGGGCGCGGCTTTTGCGCCGGGGCCGATCTGGGCGATGGCGGCGCGACCTTCGACTATGCCGAGCGGCCGGACAAGCTGGCCTATGGGTCGCCGATCGGGCCGGACGGCGCGGTCGATTGGGGGCATGAGGCGGTGCGGGACAATGGCGGGCGGCTGGCGCTGCGGCTGTTCGCGTCGCTCAAGCCGGTGATTGCCGCGATCAACGGCCCGGCGGTCGGCGTCGGCGTGACGATGACGCTGCCGATGGATTTCCGCTTCGCCAGCGCCGATGCCCGCTTCGGCTTCGTCTTTGCCCGGCGCGGCATCGTGCCCGAGGCGGCGTCGAGCTGGTTCCTGCCCCGGCTGGTCGGCATCGGCCAGGCGCTCGACTGGTGCTATTCGGGCCGCATTTTCGGTGCTGAGGAAGCCCGCGCCGCCGGGCTGGTGCGCAGCGTCCATGCGCCGGACGACCTGCTTGCCGCCGCGCGGGCCTTTGCGCGCGAGCTGACGGCGGACAGCGCCCCGGTCTCGGTCGCGCTCACCCGGCAGATGCTGTGGCGGATGCTGGGGGCCGATCATCCGATGGCCGCCCACCGGCTCGACAGCCGCGCCGTCTGGGTGCGCGGCGGCAGCGCCGATGCGCGCGAGGGGGTGGAAAGCTTCCTTGCGAAGCGGCCGGCGCGCTTCCCCGACCGCGTGTCGGACGCCCTGCCGCGCTGGCCGGGCATGATGGAGGATCCGGAGTATAGCTGAGGGGGGATGTTTGGCGGGAAGAACGGCACCGGCCCG
>DBAW01000166.1:11356-20723 GCA_002291855.1 Sphingomonas sp. UBA1000 | reverse complement strand
GCTGCGAATGGGATGTCGCGCAAAGCTTTGCGACGACTGCGCCTTATACCATCGAAGAAGCCTATGAGGTCGCCGACGCGATTGCGCGGCATGATCTGCCCGCGCTGTGCGACGAGCTTGGCGATCTGGCGCTTCAGGTCGTGTTTCATTCCCGCATTGCCGAGGAAATGGGCGCATTCGATCTGGCCGATGTGCTTTCGGGCATCAGCGACAAGATGGAGCGCCGCCATCCGCATGTGTTCGGCGACGGGACGACGCCCGGCTGGGAAGCCGTCAAGGCGGCCGAGCGCGCGGCTGCAAGCACGGATGCCAGTGCATTGGCCGGGGTGACGCAGGCGCTGCCGGCGCTGCTGCGCGCGGAAAAGCTGCAGAAGCGCGCCGCGCGCACCGGCTTCGACTGGCCCGACGCGGCGGGCGCGCGGGCCAAGATCCTCGAGGAACTGGCCGAGGTCGATTCCGCCGATGCCGAGGACCGGGCGGACGAGATCGGCGATCTGCTGTTCGCCGTGGTCAACTTCGCGCGCCATTTGAACATCGACCCGGAAGAGGCTTTGCGGGCAGCTAATCGTAAGTTCGAAACGCGCTTTCGGGCGATGGAGGCAATGGCTGAGGATTTCGCCACCCTCGACCTCGCCGCCAAGGAGCAGCTGTGGCAGCGCGCAAAGCACGAGACCGGGCACGGCTGATCCGATGCAATCGGATCAGGAACGGCGCTATACCGCGCTGCTGAACTGGCGTTGCCCGGTTTCGCGGTGGCGGTCGAAACAGGCGGCGATGCCGCGCGCATAGGCCAAGGCCGATGGGTCGATGCGGATTTCGCCCCTGCCCAGCGTCACCAGCCCCGCTTCGGCAAACGGCATCAGCCGGTCCAGCGCGTCGGCAAAACGCCCCGCCGGCAGCGCGGCATGGCCCCGGCACAGCAGATGCTCGATGATCCGGCCGCGCATCTGGTCCTCCCCGTCGCGCATCACCCCGCGTTCGGTGGCCAGCAGCCCGGCGGTGACGTTCATCCGGTAACGGCCCGCACTCTTGTCATTCTGGACGATCAGCTGCGGAAACTGGCTGATCGCACTGGCCCCCAGCCCCAGAAGATATTGTGAGGGGTCATCGGTAAAGCCCTGGAAGTTGCGGAATATCCGATCCTGTCGGACCGCCCGTCCCATCGGATCCTCTGGCTTGGCAAAATGATCGAAGCCGATCGGCAGATAGCCATGCCGGGCAAGGAGATGATGGGCAAAAGCCGCCTGGCGGAACCGGGCATAGCCATCGGGCAGATGGCTAGCATCGATCCGCCGCTGGCGCGGCAGCATGTGCGGCACATGGGCATAGCCGAATACCGCCAGCCGGTCGGCACCAAGGGCAACCGACTGGTGGATGCTGTCCTCCAGCGCCGCGATGTCCTGCCCCGGCAGACCGTACATCAGATCATGGTTGATCGACGATATCCCCGCCCGGCGCAGCGCGGCGGTGACATCGGCGATCATTTCGGTGGGCTGCACCCGGCCGATCCGCGCCTGCACATCGGCCGCGAAGCTCTGGACGCCCAGGCTGGCGCGCTGGAACCCGCACGCGGCGAGCATGTCTTCCCACGCGTCGTTCCAGCTGCGCGGATCGAGTTCGGTCGACAGGATCGGGGCCGGTGCGTCGAACCGGTCGCGCAGCTGGGCGACCAGCCCGGCCATCGCCTCGGCTGAAATCGCATTGGGGCTGCCGCCGCCAAAGGCGATCCGCCCCACCCGCACCCGTGCCGCCACGCGCCGCGACAGCAGGTCGATTTCAGCACTCAGCGCGTCGAGATAGGCGGTCAGCCGGGCGGCGCGATTGGCGGCACCGGTGTTGCACCCGCAATACCAGCAGATTTCATGGCAATAAGGGATATGGAGGTATAGCGACACCTCCGCCCCTGCCGGAATGGCCGCCAGCGCTGCGTCATGCGCGCTGCGATCGACCCCTTCGGTGAACTCGGCGGCGGTCGGATAGCTGGTGTAGCGCGGCACCGGCCGGGCGAGCAGATCGGGATGATAGGGCCACATGGCCGCAGCTTCGCGCCCCCCGCCCCGACCAGCTATAGGTTGTTATACGGATCTCTTGCGGCCGGGCAGCGGCGCGTGACAGGCCGAGACGCAGGGCCGGTCGTCGCGCCCGCCGCCATCCCCGTCCAGCGGAATGCGGATCTGGCCGCCATTGCAGGTCGCGACCATGATGTGCCGCCCGGTGTCGCGTGCCGCCGCCGGCCAGGCGAGCATCAATATGGCGGCTATCGGCAGGATCGCCCGCCCGGTCATGGCCGCGGCTCCGCGCCGATCCCCGGCGTCATGGCGGCACCTGCCCCCTCCTCGTCGATCAGGATGCGCAGCGCCGCCCCATCCATATCGTCATATTGCCCGGCACCGAGCGACCAGAGAAACGCCGCCAGCCCGCCCAGCCCGAGCAGCAGCGCGACAGGGATCAGAAAGGCAAGGCCGTTCATCGTGCACAGCTCCTCAGCCGCAGGGCGTTGGCCACCACGATCAGCGACGAGCTGGACATGGCGATGGCCGCCACCAGCGGCGTGACATGGCCGAGGATCGCGAGCGGCACCGCCAAGGCGTTATACCCGATGGCGAGCGCGAAATTCTGCCCGACGATCCGCCGCGTCGCCCGCGCCGCGCGCACCGCGACCAGTGTCGGGGCGAGGCTGTCGCCCATGAACACCGCGTCGGCCGCGGTCTGGCCGACATCGCTGGCCGAGGCCGGGGCCAGCGAGACATGACCGGCGGCAAGCGCCGGCCCGTCATTCAGCCCGTCGCCGACCATCAGCACATGATGGCCCGCATCCTTCAGCCGGTCGATCGCCGCCAATTTGTCTTCGGGCCGCATCCTGACCTGCGCGGTCAGCCCGAGCGCGGCGGCAATGGGCCGCACCGCCTCCCCCCGGTCGCCCGACAGGATGCCGACATCCATGCCCAGCGCCTTCATGCCGGCGACGGTCGCGGCGGCATCGTCGCGCATCCGGTCGGCAAAGCAGAGCCGCCTGGGCGCGTCCTCGCCCAGCCGAAAGCCGGTTTCCAGCCCGTCATGCGCCGATATCCCCAGCCCCACCCATTCGGTGCGCCCGAGCCGCGCGACCAGACCGGCGGCATCGCCGCCGACGACCCGCCCTTCGACGCCCAGCCCCGGCGTTTCGCGCACATCGTCCAGCATGGCGGCGACCACGCCTGCGCGCTGAAGTTCGATCACGAGCGCGCGCGCAACCGGATGGGTGCTCGCCCGCGCCAGCGCCAGCGCGACCGGGCGTTCCGCGTCCGCCAGCGGCAGCGCCCCGACCGGGATCGGCCGCCCCAGCGTGAGGGTGCCGGTCTTGTCGAAGCGCACACAATCTGCCTCGGCCAGCCGTTCGAGCGCCGAGCCGTCCTTGATCAGCACCCCGCGCTTCATCAGCGCGCCCGCCGCCACGATCTGCGCCGCCGGCACGGCAAGGCCGAGCGCGCACGGACAGGTGATGATCAGCACCGCGACCGCGACGAGCAGCGCCTGATGCCACCCTGCGCCTGCGATCATCCAGCCGGCAAAGCTGAGCAGCGCGAGCAGATGCACGGCAGGCGCATAGAAGCGCGCCGCCCGGTCGGCGATCCGCACATAGCGCGAGCGCCCCTGCCCCGCTGCGTCCATCAGCCGGGCGATGCCGGCGATGGTCGTGTCCGCGCCCGCCGCCGTCACCCGGATCGAAAGCGGCGCATCGATGTTGAGCGTGCCGGCCACCACGCGCGCGCCGGGCGCGACGGGCTCCGGGCGGCTTTCGCCGGTGATCAGCGACATGTCGAGCCGGCTGTCGCCGCCCAGCACCACGCCGTCCGCCGCCAGCCTTTCGCCGGCGGCGACGATCAGCGTCATGCCCGGCGCAATCTCGTCGGCGCGCCGCCATGCCGTCTGCCCGTCGGCCAGTTCGACCGTGCCGCCGGGGGCCGTCTCGCGCAGCAACGCGGCGACGCCCGACCGGGCGCGGGCGCACATCACGCTGTCGAGCACGCGCCCGACCAGCAGGAAGAACAAAAGCGATACGGCGCCGTCGAAATAGGCATGTTCGCCGCCGGTCACCGTCTCGAACAGGCTGAGCGCGGTCGCAAGGATCACGCCGATCGAAATCGGCACATCCATGTTCGTCCGCCCGCGCCGCACCGCCGTCCATGCGGAGGCGAAGAACGGCCGCCCGGCATAGGCGACGGTCGGCATCGCGATCAGCGCGGACAGCCAGTGGAACAGGTCGCGCGTCGCCCCGCTCGCGCCCGACCAGACCGACACCGACAGCAGCATGATGTTCATCGCCGCAAAGCCCGCAACCGCCATCGCGCGGATGAGCGCCCGGCTTTCGGTCGCGTCCTCGCGCGCGGCAGCGGCGGCGGCGATGGGCTGGGCCTCGAACCCGATCCCGGCCAGCGCGGCGCGCAGCTGATCGGGGGTCAGGTCGGGCGCATGGTCGATGGCGACGCGCCGGGTGGTCATGTTGACCCGCGCCGCGCGCACCCCGGCCATGGGCGCAAGGCCGCGTTCGATCTTGGCGATGCAGCCGGCGCAGCGCACACCGGGCAAAGCGAACTCGCTGTGCGACACCGCGACGGTCACAGCCGCAAATCCGCGGCAAAGCGCGCCGGGCCGGCGGCGTCACCGGCTGCCCCGCGGATCGTCGCGCGCAGCTGCCAGCGCCCGGCCGGCAGCCGGTCGAGCGAGCGGTAGCGACCCGGCTGGACCTCGACGAAACCAAGCGTCCGTTCAGGCGCGCGGCCGAGCGGATGGCTGGCCACCGCCTCCATCCGGCTGCCGGGGCGGCTGGTGATGACGACATGGCCGGCATCGGCGGCAAAGCCTGCCTGCCAGCCGGCATCCTCCTGCGCCCGCGCCTCGGCCAGCCAGCCATTGAAGCGCTGCGACGCGACATAGCTGTTGTCGACCACCTTGCCGCCAAAGCTTTGCGTCGCCAGCACCGCCATCGTCAGGTTGACGGCGATCACCACGGCGAAAAAGCCGATGATCGCCCCGGCCATGTGGCGGCCGGTGAACCCGCGCGGTGCGCCCCTGCCCGCCAGTCGTGCCTGTCTGCTCACCTGCCCTCCTCCGGCGTTTCGAACCGCAGCTCATCGGTATCGCCCGCCGGTTCACCATCGAGGGCGACCAGCCTCAATGCGTAGTTGTCCGGAGCGGTGCGCGGCGCGCGGACATAGATGCGGCGCTGCTCGACCTGATCGGCGGGCACGGTGATCGTCAGGCCGCGTGCGGCGCTGCGTTCGGTGGCGAGCGAATCCCACAGCATCCCGCCGGGCAGGCCGACCAGCTCGATCCGGACCGGGCGGGGCCGCGCCTCCATGTTGCGGACCTTGACCGTCACCGCATTGCGGATGTCGCCATCGGCCAGCCGCACCCAGAGCGGGTTGCGGTCGGGCGTCACCGACAGGTCAAGCCGGGTGCGCGCGCCGAGCGACAGCATCATCGCCAGCCCGACGGCCGCCCACAGCCCGAAATAAAGCAGGGTGCGCGACCGCAGCAGCGTCCGCCGGATCGGCACTGGCGGCGCGCCGGCCGCTTCGGCGCGGCAATCCTCGAACGTCGCATAGTCGATCAGCCCGCGCGGCCGGTCAATCTTCGCCATCACCGCGTCGCACGCATCGATGCACAAGGCGCAGGTGATGCAGGCCAGTTGCGGCCCCTCGCGAATGTCGATCCCCGTTGGGCAGACTTGGACACAGGCCGAACAGTCGATGCAGTCCCCGGTCGGCGCGCCCGCCGCCTCGGCGCGTTTCGCCCCATGGCTGCGCGGTTCGCCGCGCCAGTCCTTGTAAGTGACGATCAGCGAGCGTTCGTCGAGCATCGCCGCCTGGATGCGCGGCCAGGGGCACATATAGATGCACACCTGTTCGCGCATCCAGCCGGCAAAGACATAGGTGGTGGCGGTGAGCACGCCGACCGTGGCGTAAGCGACCATCGCCGCCTGCCCGGTCAGGAAATCGCGCGCCAGCGTCGGCGCATCGGCGAAATAAAAGATCCACGCCCCGCCGGTCGCCATGGCGATCAGCAGCCATAGGCCGTGCTTTGCCAGTCGCTTGAGGATCTTGGCCGGGCCGAGCGGGGCCGCGCGCAGCCTCAGCTGGGCATTGCGGTCGCCGTCGATCCAGCGTTCGACATGCAGAAACAGGTCGGTCCACACCGTCTGCGGACAGGCATAGCCGCACCAGGCCCGGCCGACCGCGGAGGTGATCAGGAACAGCCCGATCCCGGCCATCACCAGCAGGCCGGCGACATAATAAAACTCGTGCGGCCAGATCTCGACCGCGAAAAAATAGAAGCGGCGATGGGCAAGGTCGACCAGCACCGCCTGATCGGGCGCATAAGGCCCCCGGTCCCAGCGCAGCCAGGGCGTGACGTAATAGACGGCCAGCGTCGCCGCCATGATCGCCCATTTGAGCCGCCGGTAAAACCCATCCACGGCGCGCGGAAAAATGTCCGCGCGCCGTGCATAAAGGCTTTCGGGCGGCGGCGGCGGGGCCGGGCGCTGGCCCTTCCCCTTGCGCGCGGCGGTGCCGGCCCCGGCGGCGTTCATCGTCACTCCCCGCCGCCCAGGCTGTGGACATAGGCGGCGAGCATGTTGATCGTCGCCGCATCAAGCTTGCGGTTCCAGGCGGGCATCACGCCGTAGCGGGCATTGGCGACCGTCTGGGTCAGCGCCGCGCGATCACCGCCATAAAGCCAGATCGCATCGGTCAGATTGGGCGCGCCGAGCGCGCGGTCGCCCTTGCCCTCCGCCCCGTGGCAGGCTGCGCAATTGTCGGCATAAAGCTGCGCCCCGCGCTGTGCGGCACGGCTCGGCGCTTCGGCCCCGGAAATCACCCGGACATGCGAGACGACATCGGCGATCTGCCCCGCATTCAGGATGCCGTCGCGGCCAAAGGCCGGCATCTGCGACATGCGGGTGGCCTCGTCACCCGGATGGCGGATGCCATGTTCGAGCGTGGTGTGGATCGCGCGCAGATCGCCGCCCCACAGCCAGTCATTGTCGTTGAGGTTGGGATAGCCGGGCGAACCCGCCGCCCCGGCCCCGTGACACTGGACGCAGTTGACCTTGAACGCCGCGCGACCGCCCTCGACCGCCGCGCGCATCAGCCGGGGATCGGCGGCGATCTGCTCGATCGGCAGGCTGGCGAGCGCCTGTTCGGTGCCGGCGCGCGCCGCCTTGGCTGCCGCCTGTTCCTGGACGAACTGGCCCCGGCTGCTCCAGTTCAGCATCCCCGCCGTTGCGCTGCTCAGCAGCGGCACCGCCGGATAGGCGATCATGTAACCGACCGAGAAGACGATCGTCGCATAGAAGGTCCACAGCCACCAGCGCGGCAGCGGGGTGTTCAGTTCCTCGATCCCGTCCCATTCGTGCTGGGTGGTTTCGACCGGGGGCAGTTTCGTGTCAGCCATGACGCGGTTCCTCGTCGCTCAGCGGAATGAGGCTGGCGTTCAGATGATGGGTCCGGGCACCGGGCCGGAAGGCGCGGATGACGGCGGTCAGAAAGACGATGACCAGGAAAAGAAGGCCGAAGCTGTCGGCCAGCTCGCGCAGCAGATGGTAGCTCATTTGGCCTGCTCCATCGCCGCCGCCTTGCGGGTGTCGACCAGCGTGCCGAGCATCTGCAGATAGGCGACCAGCGCATCCATTTCGGTCACCCTTTTGGGATCGCCGTCATAATCGCGCACCTGCGCGGTCGGATAACGCTTCAGGAACGCGCTGCTGTCGGCGGCGGGATCGGCCTGGGCGAACAGATCGGCCCCGGCGCTGGCGATCTGGTCGTCGCGGTAAGGCACGCCCACCCGGCGCAGCGCGGTCAGGCTGGCGGCCATGTCCGGCACCTTCAGCTCGCGCGTGGCGAGAAAGGCATAGCCGGGCATGATCGATTCAGGGACCAGTTGCTGCGGGTTCTTCAGATGCTGGACATGCCATTCGTCCGAATAGCGGCCGCCGACCCGGGCAAGGTCCGGCCCGGTGCGCTTCGATCCCCATTGGAACGGGTGATCATACATGCTCTCGGCCGCCAGGCTGTAATGGCCATAGCGTTCGACCTCGTCGCGGAACGGACGGATCATCTGGCTGTGGCAGTTGAAACAGCCTTCGCGGACATAGATGTCGCGGCCCGCCTGTTCGAGCGGGGTATAGGGCCGGACGCCGTCGACCTTTTCGATCGTCGAGTCGATCCAGAACAGCGGCGCGATCTCGACGATGCCGCCAATGGCCACGGTGATGAGCGACAGGACCATCAGCAGCGTGACGTTGCGTTCGATCCTGCCATGGTCGAGGATTTTGGTCGCCATGTCGGGGTTCCTTATTCAGCGGCGATGGCATGGCCCGGCGCCATGGCGGCGCGGGCGGGCAGCGGACGGTCGGCAGCGGGGTCATAGGGCGCATCGTCGAGCGGCGCTTCGTCGCGCAGCCGGCCACGGATGGTCTGGGTGATGTTCCACACCATGAACGCCGCGCCGAGCAGGTAGAGCGCCCCGCCGGCCGCCCGGATCAGGTAATAGGGCTTCATCGCGGCGACGACTTCGGCGAAGGAATAGACGAGATAGCCGTCCGCCCCATATTCGCGCCACATCAGGCCCTGCATGATGCCCGCGACCCACATCGCCGAGGCGTAGAGGACGATGCCCGCCGTCGCGCACCAGAAGTGCCAGTTGATCATGCGCAGCGAATAGAGCCGTTCACGCTGCCACAGGCGCGGCGTCATGAAATAGACGGCGGCAAAGCTGATCATGCCGACCCAGCCGAGCGCGCCCGAATGGACATGGCCGATCGTCCAGTCGGTATAGTGCGACAGCGAGTTGACCGCCTTGACCGACATCAGCGGGCCTTCGAACGTGCTCATCCCGTAGAAGGCGAGCGCCAGCACCATCATGCGGATGATCGGATCGGTGCGGATCTTGTCCCACGCCCCCGACAGGGTCATCAGGCCGTTGATCATCCCGCCCCAGCTGGGCATCCACAGCATGATCGAAAACACCATGCCCAGCGTCTGCGCCCAGTCGGGCAGCGCGGTGTAATGCAGATGGTGCGGGCCGGCCCAGATATAGAGGAAGATCAGCGACCAGAAATGGACGATCGACAGCCGGTAGCTATAGACCCGGCGTTCGGCCTGTTTGGGCACGAAATAATACATCATGCCCAGAAAACCGGCGGTCAGGAAGAAACCGACAGCGTTATGCCCATACCACCACTGGGTGAGCGCATCCTGCACCCCGGCAAAGGCCGAATAGGATTTGGCACCGACCAGGCTGACCGGCAGCGACAGGTTGTTGACGAGGTGGAGCATCGCCACGGTGACGATGAAGGCGATGTAGAACCAGTTGGCCACATAGATAT